>NZ_AXBF01000005.1 GCF_000473205.1 Pseudophaeobacter arcticus DSM 23566 | reverse complement strand
GACCCATCAAACGGCTTCTGGCGCAATTGGCTCTGCACCAAAGCAGCCAGCCCATCATGGCCTTTACGGAAGTCCACCGGATCACTGGCAACAAATATCCGGACTTTGTGGGATGGCGTGATCACGTGGCTATGGCCCGCACGATCTCGGCGATCCGGCGTGCAGGCGTTGCCGCATCAAGACGAACGGCGACGTCGTCCTTGATCACATCAATGGTGCTGGACGATGTCACCGCCAAAGGCTGGGGCACAGGCACCTCAATCTCAACCGGCACAAAATCGATGCCCTCCAAGTTGGGCAGAACCAGCTTGCCCTGCCGCGCCATCCGCCGCCAGTCAGACACTGTGCTCGGAATTAGCTCGTATCGCCTCGCAACAGCTTTGACCGTCTCGCCCTCAATCAACGTCTCCGCAACGATCCGAGCCTTCAGTTCCGACGGCCAATTCCGCTTGCCATCCGCCCGACGCGGCACACTTGCCAGAAACTCGCTTATAGCTCCCATCGAGAAACTCCCCACAAACCAAAGAAGCCTCTGAATCGCAGATCACGCGCCATGCCGTAAGTGTGGGAGCGGCGCACCGCTTACTCCATACCTTCTCTGACGGAGCGTCATATTGCGCAAAACCGGCCCCCGGCGCCGCGCGGTTGGCCCCAGGGCGAAAACGCTCCAACCATAAAAAAGGCCCGCCAGTTTGGCGGGCCTTCGATCTGTTGTTGCGGGCCCATTTGCCCATCACGATTTAGAGTTTTTCGGTCAATTCCGGCACGGCTTCGAAGAGGTCTGCGACCAATCCGAAATCGGCAACCTGAAAGATCGGGGCTTCTTCGTCTTTGTTGATCGCGACGATGATTTTCGAATCTTTCATACCTGCCAAGTGCTGGATCGCTCCCGAAATACCGGCCGCGATATACAGAGCCGGTGCAACGACTTTGCCGGTCTGTCCCACTTGCCAATCGTTCGGGGCATAGCCGGAATCGACCGCCGCACGGGACGCACCCACTGCCGCGCCCAGCTTGTCGGCCAAGGCTTCGATGATTTTGAAATCCTCTTCGGAGCCGACGCCACGGCCACCCGACACAACGATACCGGCCGAGGTGAGCTCGGGACGGTCGCTTTCGGCGACTTTATCCTCAACCCATTCCGAAAGGCCCGGATTCTCTGCGGCGCCAATGGTTTCAACCGAAGCCGAACCGCCCGTGGGTGCCGCATCAAAGGTCGACGTGCGGAAGGTGATGACTTTCTTGGCATCCGACGATTTCACGGTCTGCACCGCGTTGCCCGCGTAGACCGGGCGTTCGAAGGTCGTGCCATCCACAACACCGGACACATCCGACAATACCATCACATCCAACAGCGCAGCGACGCGCGGCATGACGTTTTTCGCGTCCGTAGTGGCCGGTGCAACGATGTGCTCGTAGTCGCCTGCAAGGCTTACGATCAACGCCGCAGTCGGCTCCGCCAAACGGTGGCCGAGACTTTCGTCTTCGGCGACCAACACTTTCGACACGCCATCGATGGTGGCCGCCGCGTCGCCCGCAGCGGCAGCAGACGCGCCCGCGCACAAAACGGTTACATCACCGATCGCCTTGGCGGCGGTCACGGCCTTGGCGGTGGCATCCATCGCCAGTTCGCCATTGGTCACTTCGGCAAGGAGAAGAACAGCCATTACACAGCCCCCGCTTCTTTAAGTTTCGTAATCAGTTCATCGACCGATTCCACCATAATACCGGCCGAGCGTTCGGCGGGCTCTGCGGTCTTGATGACTTCGAGACGCGGCGAAACATCGACACCGTAATCAGCGGCGGTTTTCTCGTCCAACGGCTTTTTCTTGGCCTTCATGATGTTGGGCAAGGAGGCATAGCGCGGTTCGTTCAAGCGCAGATCGACGGTCACGATGGTGGGCATTTTGACCGAAATAGTTTGCAAGCCGCCGTCAACCTCACGGGTCACCTTGGCATTGTCGCCATCGATGTCCACTTCGGAGGCGAAGGTCGCCTGCGACCAGCCCAGAAGCGCCGACAGCATTTGGCCGGTGGCGTTCATGTCGTTGTCGATCGCCTGTTTGCCGCACAGCACAAGGCCCGGCTGCTCTTCGTCGACAATGGCTTTGAGGATTTTGGCAACGGCCAGAGGTTCGATATCCTGATGGACGTCATCGGCGGCCACGACCAAAATCGCGCGATCCGCACCCATGGCCAAAGCTGTGCGCAGGGTTTCCTGCGCTTGCTTCACACCGATCGAGACGGCAACCACCTCATCGGCCTTGCCGGCTTCTTTCAGGCTGATCGCCTCTTCGACGGCAATCTCGTCGAAGGGGTTCATCGACATTTTTACATTGGCAAGATCGACACCCGATCCGTCCGCTTTGACGCGAACTTTCACGTTATAATCGATCACGCGTTTGACAGGCACAAGCACCTTCATTTGCGGTCTCCTTAAAGTTCTTGATATGGTTGCGACCGGTTTATTGGTCGTTGAATTCAGGCTTTCGTTTTTCCGAGAACGCTTTCATGGCCTCGGGAAAATCATGGGCGCAGAGTAGAACGCTTTGCACGTCGCGCTCAATGTCGAGCGCTTCGATATAGTTGCACTCTGCGGTGCTGCGCATCACCCGCTTGGCGCTTTGAACACCAAACATCGGATGCTGGGCAATCTCGCGGGCGATTTCAAGCGCACGCGCTTCGACCTGGTCGGCGGGCACGCATTCTTCTACAACCCGCAGGTCCTTTGCGGTGATCCCGTCGATCTCGCGACCTGTAAGAACAAGCATCCGCGCCACACCGGCGCCGACGCGTTGTTGCAAAAGCCAGCTCGATCCGGTGTCGGGACATCCGCCAACGCGGGCGAAGACTTCGCACAGTCGCGCATCTTCGGCAGCCACAACGATATCTGCCGACAAGGCCAAGCTCAGGCCCGCGCCAAAAGCGACGCCGCATACAGCAGAAATCAAAGGCTTTTTGAACAAATAGGCCGCGCGGCCGCCATCATGCACCCGATCGACCATTTCGGACGTGGCGCGTGCCCCCTTGGCGATCTCGGCTTGGAACCCGACAAGGTCGCCGCCACTGCTGAAATGATCGCCGCCGGTCATGACCACGGCACGGATCGTATCGTCGCGCTCGGCATCGCGCAGATGCGCCACTAGTTCTTCAACGAAGGCCATGCTGTACGGATTGCGTTTCTTGGCCTCAAGAAAGCGCAGGATGCCAATCGGCCCGTCCCGCTCCAGACGAATAAGTTCGCTCATTTCAGCCTCCTCAGGTGCCGGTCCAAACCGGCGCGCGTTTCTCTGCAAAGGCTTTGGGGCCTTCGACGCCATCATTGCTGGCATACACCACCTCATGCAGGCGCTTGCCCTCTTCCAAACCGCCCGCGCAGCCCAGATCCATGGTCGCGCGCACACTGCCTTTGGCCGCAACGACGGACAACGGCGCCGCAGAGGCAATTCGTTTGGCAAGATCATACGCCCGCGCACGCACGGCGTCCGGGGTGTCTTCGATATAATTGGTAAAGCCGTAATCATGCAGCCGTTCAATCGGCATCAGATCACCGGTCAGGACGATTTCCATAAGGATCGGTTGCGGCAGCATCGACAGCGCCGGAGCCGCCCACGGAGAACCGCGGCCGATCTTAACTTCGGTAATCCCGACCTTGGTGCCCTTCAGGCCCACGCGCAGATCACAATTCAGCGTCAGCATCATGCCGCCTGCCATCAGGGATCCGGTCATGGCGGCGATAATCGGTTTTTTGCAATCGCGCATCTTTTCGTGGAACGGATCGCGCATCTTGCTGAGGATATCGACACCCTCATCGCGGGCGATCTGCGTTGCTTCCTTCAAATCGAGCCCGGCGCTAAACACACCGCAGTCGGTTGAGGTCAAAATGGCCACGCGAACAGTGTCGTCGGCTTCGATCATTTCCCAAGCATCGGTCAGCCCGTTTGTTGCTGCCACGGACAAAGCATTCTTGCGCTCGGGCCGGTTGATACAAACTGTTGCAATGCCGTCTTCAATCGTCACGTCGATGGGGTTCATGAGCTACGCCTCTTCTCGTCGTAAAATTTTCGGCTGTTAAGCCAGCAGGAGTCCCCCGCAGCTTGAATGCTGCGGGGGGTAGGTTTTTTAGTCTACGTGGAACTTCTCGGAGCTTTCCTTGATCACTTCCCACACGACGTCGAGATACTCGGCGCTCCAGTCGGTCAGCGGAACCCAGTTTTCACCGTCCCACTGCTCGACGCGGGTTTTACCACCGCCGCCGTGATCTTCGCCGGTCACAGTCAACGGAGCCATCAGACCATTGGCATCGTAACCTTCAAGCGACTCGTAACCCGCTTTCATGCTTTCGGGGGTCAGCGGCCAGCCATTTTCCTTGATGGCGATACGTGCGGCTTCGAACGCGGCGGAGTACATGCTCATGCCGGTGTTGTAATACACGTCACGGACTTTTTCTTCCGGGCCGTTGCCTTTGTCGTTGGCATAGTAAGTGTCGAGCATCGTTTTGATGATTGGCACTTCTTGGCCGCCGGCAACGTTGGTCCCGCGAAGAATGCCTTTGGCATCTGCTGCACCGATGTTGCTGATGTCGACTTCGTTCATCCAGTTCACCGACAGGTAGCGGTCAATCGGGAAACCATTACGGCGCATTTCTTTGGATGCGACAACGTGGCCACCGGCCAGAAGCCAGCTGATCATATAGTCAGGCTTGTCGCGACGGATTTTACTCCATGCGCCGGACTGGTCCGACCCGGGCAGCGGCACGGGATAGAGGTCAAGTTGAAAGCCCTCTTTCTCGGCAAGGGTTTTCAGGATCTCGATCGGTTCCTGACCGAACGGATAGTCAAGATAGATGAAGCCGATCTTCGCATCGCTCAGGTCGCCGTCCATTTGTTCCTTGATGAAGGCAACGTCGTTGGCGGCTTGCTGCCAATAGGTCGGGCCAATGGGGAAGACCCATTCGAAGACTTCGCCGTCAACCGCATCACCACGACCAACCGCAGATTGCATCAGGATGTTCTCGTCTTTCATGATACGCGGCAAAGCAGCGTTCGAGACGGGCGTGGACAGGAAGTTAAAAATAAACACCCCGTCACGCTTGAGTTGCTCGTAGCATTCAACGCCACGCTGCGGTTCGTTACCGTGGTCACGCACGACCATTTCAACCGGATGGCCTTCGATGCCGCCATTGTCGTTGGCATACATCGCGAGATCCTGCGCGGCTTGAGCCACCTGGGGCGAAATGAATGTGTACGACTTGCTAAGGTCGAAGCACAGACCGAAACGGATCGGTTCCTCGGCTTGGGCGGAGCCCACCGCTGCGCCAGTTGCCAAAGCAGCGGTAAGAGCCGCCACCTTGATGTGTTGAGTGATTTTCATCTTTACTCTCTCCCTTTGAGTGAATGCAGGGCGTTCGTTCTTCTATGACGACGGAACGCCCTGCCAGATAATTTACGATCAGTTAATCAAACTGTCATTTTCCGTATTTTTCGGAACTTTCCTTGACCACGTCCCACACAACGTCACCGTATGCGGAGATCCAGTCAGTTTGCGGAACCCAGGTTTCGCCGTCCCACATTTCGATGCGGGTCTTGCCACCGCCACCGTGATCTTCTCCGGTCACGGTAATCGGCGCCATCAGACCGTTTGCATCAAAATCCTTCAGAGTTTCGAGGCCAGCCTTGTAAGACTGCGGCGTGATCGGCAGCCCTTCGAGCTCAACAGCCTTGCGCGCGGCTTCGAACACGATCGAATACATCGCAAGCCCGGTGTTGTAGAAAACGTCTTCTGTTTTCTCCAGCGGGCCAGAGCCTTCACCCTTTTCATAAAGCTCGGCAAGGATCTCTTGGCGCAGGGGCACGTCAAGACCGCCCACCACATTGGTGCCGCGCTTCAAACCGATGGCGGCCTCGTTGCCGATATTGGCAATATCAACTTCGTTCAACCAGTTGACCGAAATGTACTTGTCCATTGGGATGCGGTTACGCTGCATCTCTTTCGACGCGACAACATGTGCCCCGCCCAACATCCAGACGATGACATGATCGGGCTTGTCGCGACGCACCTTGGACCACACGCTGGCCTGATCGCTGCCGGGAAGCGGCACCGGATAGAGTTCGAGGTCGAAACCCTCTTTCTCGGACAGGGTTTCGAGAATCTCGATCGGCTCTTGGCCAAACGGATAATCGAAGTAAACAAACCCGACTTTTACATCCGACAGATCGCCATCATGCAATTGCTTGAGATAGGCAACATCGTTGGCGGCCTGCCCCCAATAGGTCGGTCCGACCGGGTAGACCCAATCGAAAACCGTGCCATCCACCGCGTCACCACGTCCGACGAGTGACTGCATCAAGATGCGCCCGTCTTCCATGGCCCGCGGCAGGATCGCCAAAGACACCGGGGTGGACAACGTATCGAAGACAAAGACGCCCTCGCGGCTAAGTTTGGAGTAGCATTCAATCCCGCGCTGCGGCTCGTTGCCGTGGTCACGTACGATGACTTCCACCGGCTCCCCACCGATGCCGCCCTTCAGGTTGACCAGCTTTGCCAGATCCATGGCCGCTTGCGAAACCTGCGGCGAAGCAAATGTATATGCTTTGCTGAGGTCGTAACAAACGCCCACTTTGAACGGCTCGGCCAGAGCCTGCGACCCTGTAATCAGGCCGCCCATCATCGAAAATACGGCTAATGCCTTGGTAAGTTGTCTCATGTTGTCCTCCCTGGATGTTGTCTTTTTTAGTACCTCAGCTCAACCAACGCTTACGCCGGCTGTAATGCTTCACATTGTGGAAGTCGGTGCCTTCACCGCCACCAAGATAGAATTCTTGGATATCGGAGTTGGACTTGAGAGCTTCCGCAGTGCCGTTCATAACGACACGACCGTTTTCAATCAGATATCCTTCCGAAACGATCTCCAAAGCGGCCAGAGCATTCTGTTCCACAAGGAGAACCGACATGCCTTCTTCTTTGTTGATCTTCTGAAGGATGCCGAAGATCTCGGCCACCAAGAACGGCGCAAGGCCGAGGCTCGGTTCGTCCAGCATCAACAGCTTCGGTTGCGTCACCAACGCCCTGCCGATGGCGAGCATTTGCTGCTCGCCGCCGGACAAATACCCGGCTTGGGAATTGCGGCGTTCGGCGAGCCGGGGGAAGTAAGCGTAGATCTTTTCCTTCTCCGCATTCAGCGTCGACCGGGACATCCCCGTCGGCGCCGCAGCGGTCAGGTTCTCGTCCGGAGACAGATGTTCAAAGACACGGCGCCCTTCGATGACGTGACAGATACCTTTCTGCACGCGATTTTGAGCCAGTGCGTCGGTAATATCTTCTCCTTCGAACTTGATCTCCCCGCGGCTGATACGTCCACGTTCAGCTTTCAAAAGACCGCTGATCGCTTTTAGGGTTGTGCTTTTTCCCGCCCCGTTCGAGCCCAAAAGCGCGATCATCTCGCCTTTTGGAACTTGAACGGAGACACCTTTGATTGCCAGCATCACGTTGTCGTACAGCACCTCGACACTGTTCATCGACAGAATGGGCTGGGCTTCTGCTTTATCTTGCATCGGGATCTCTCTTTATTTTCTGAGCTGATCGAAGGGCCAGACCATCAAATATTCTCTGATGTTGCCGTAGAGCTTACCAAGCCCCAGCGGTTCGATCAAAAGAATGATGACAATCAGCGCACCATAGACCGCGTTCGGGATATGAGCGAGCGTTTCAACGTTGATCTGCATTCCAATCGCCTCGCTGCCTGCGGCAACCAGACCATTCACCAAACCCGGAACAAGCAGGATCAAAGCAACCCCGAAGTAGGATCCGATGATGCTACCAAGACCGCCAACGATCACCATCGCAAGCACCTGGATTGAAACGTTCACTGAGAACTGCTCAGGCGCAGCCAAGAAGAAGAAGGTTGCGACAAGCAATGCACCGCTAACGCCCGCGATAAAGGACGACGTCGCAAAGGCCAGGATCTTGTAGTAGAAACTGTTCACACCCAAGATCGCGGCTGCGAAGTCTTTTTCCCGCACGGCGACCAGAGCACGCCCAAGTCCGGTGCGCTTCAGGTTCAGCATGAAAATCGTCACCAACACACACCATCCGAAGGCGACATAGTAGTAGCCGGCGTCAGATGTGATGTCCTGCCCAAGCAAGGCCAGAGTAGGAGATTGCAACGACGCATGCGAGCCGCCCGAGATTGCTGGCGAGTGGGTCAACACCCAATCCATTACGAACTGCATCGCAAGGGTGGTGAGCGCCAGATACAAACCTTTGACCCGCAGAGCGGCGAAGGCGAAGAGGCTACCAATCACCGAAGAGGCCAGGCCCCCGATGATCAGAGCGAACTCCCAAGGCACGCCAAACTTTGCGGCGTGGATCGCGGAGTAAGCCCCAACGGCCATAACCGCAGCATAGCCCAAGTGAAGCTGACCGGCCCAACCTGTCACCAGGTTCAGCCCAAGTGCGGCCGCAGTCCAGATGAGCCAAGGCAGCATGTAGCTGTTCAGGTAAAGCGACGGGATAATGAACGGTGCCGCCACCCCGATGATTAGGAAAAAGACCGCCAGATTTCGGTCCGCAGGGACCTTGAACATACGACTGTCTGAAATGTAATCGGCGTGATGGACACCGGAAAGTCGGTAAAACATCTTTTATACCCTTTCGATGTCGTGACGGCCGAACAATCCATGTGGACGGATCATGACCGTAAGAATGAGAACCGCAGCGACGATAAGTTCACGGCTACCGCCACCAACGAGCGGATCGATGAAATCTGCACCGACGTTTTCGATGATACCGAGAATGATACCCGCAATCACCGCGCCGAGGATGCTGTCGAGACCACCCAGAACCGCAACTGTCAGACCTTTAAGAAGCAACAGCGACAAGGATTGATCGACACCTTGAACTTCGCCCCAGATGACACCCGCAGCGACGGCAACAACCGAAGCCAGGGCCCAGGACAAACCGACACCACGTTCGACCGAAATCCCGACCGACCACGAAGCGGTATAATCATCCGCAATCGCGCGCAGTTTGATGCCCATCCGGCTGCGGAAGAACAGCATGAAGGCCACAAAGAGACCGATCGCCACAGCAGCACCGACAAGATGGATACGGCTGATGAAGATGTCGCCCAAGAACAACGGATCATAGCTGACGCCCAATTCCATCGAACGCGACGTGCCGCCCCAGATGGCAAGCGTTGTACCGCGCAGGAAGATATCGAGGCCCAATGTCAACATCAGGATCATGACAACAGGACGACCCGCGAGACGGCGCAGAGCGACACGCTCGATGCCAAATCCCAATGCGAACATGAACAATGCCGCCAGAGGGATCGCAAGCCACAAAGGCAAACCCGCGTCATGCGAAAGAGCCACAACCACATAGGCGCCGAGCATTGTCAGCCCGCCCTGTGCCAAGTTGGGCACCGAGGAAGCTTTGTAAATCAGCACCAAGCCGATGGCGAAAAGCGAATACAGAAGACCCGTGAGGGCACCGTTGATCGCAAGCTCCGATAAAAATATCCAGTCCATTTATACCTCCCTGATGGGAAGGCTTTTTTCGACCTTCCCTACTTCCCCGGTCTCGTAAGTCACTTGTGCGCTTACATGGACCTCTTTTGAACCGTCGTAGAGCGCAGCGATAACATCGGCATAACGTTCCTGAACGACTTTACGACGTAGTTTACGGGTCCGTGTGATTTCCCCATCATCCGGGTCGAATTCTTTCGGCAAACTGACAAAACGCTTCAACTGCAAAGGCTCCGTGACGGCCTTGTTCACCCGCTCGAACGCCTGGTGCAGCAGCTTGGAAACTTCATCGCGCTGAGACAAATCGGCATAAGAGACGTAAGGCACGCCATTCACTTCGGCCCAGTGACCCACCGCTTCGAAATCGACGCAAACCATGGCTGTCAACTCATCCAGTCCCGCACCCAGAACAGCCGCATCTTTGATGTACGGGCTGAACTTCAGACGGTTCTCGATGTAGTTGGGAACATAGCGTTCGCCGCCGGCCGTATACATGACCTCGGACACACGCCCGAGAACCACCAGCTGGCCGTTATCTTCAAGATACCCGGCATCGCCAGTACGCAACCAGCCCCCTTCGAGGGCCTCGGCGCTTGCTTCGGGCTTGTTGAAATAGCCTTCGAACACGCTGTCCGAGCGCAGCAGGATCTCGCCGCTGTCGTCAATCTTGACGTCAACACCCGGTGCCGGTTTGCCAACAGTATGCAGGCGCACTTCGTCCGGTGCTTGCATCGCACTGATCGCGCTGATCTCGGTTTGACCGTAGAACTGACGCAGTTTGATGCCAAGGGCGCGGTAAAACACAAAGGTGTCTTCGCCGATAGCTTCACCGCCGGTGAAGGCATTCTTCAAACGGCTCATGCCGAATTGGTCCTTGACCGGCCCGAAGACGAGCAACTCGCCCAGCATCCGGCCCAAAGGTTCCAGCATGCCGCCGGTCTTACCATTCAGCTTGCGGGTTTCGGCTGCCGTGGCCCGATCCATGAAGAAATGGTACAACCACTTTTTCAACCGGGTGGAATCTTCCATACCGACCTGAATTGTGGTCAGCATCTGGTCCCAACTTCTGGGCGCCGCCAAATAGAATGTCGGTGCGATTTCGCGCATGTCCCGAACGACCGTTTCCTGCCGTTCCGGCACGTTCACGGTAAAGCGGTACAAAAGCGCAGCAGCCACTGTAATGGCATAGTCCCCGACCCAAGCCATCGGAAGATAGGCAAGAATTTCCTCACCCTCTCCATATGCCCCGGCGTCATGGCCATTCTTGGCCGCCGCCAAAACATTCTTCTGGCTCAGAACAATACCCTTTGGCGCGCCGGTTGTACCCGACGAGTGCAAGAAGATCGCCGGATCGTCAGGCGTTGCTCTCTTTGAAAGTTCTTCGCGACGCTTCGGATCTTCGTTCAGATGGTGTGTACCAACCTCAACCAAGTGGTCCCACGACATCAGACCTTCGTCTTCGTAGAACCCGAGCCCGCGCGTCTCATCATAGATGATATGTGCGATGCCGCTTGCGCCAGCGTCCCGAAGCTCAAGGATCTTGTCGACCTGTTCCTGATCTTCCGCGATGGCCGCAACAATTTCAACTTCGCCGAGGAAATGCTGCAGCTCGTCAAGCGTTGCCCCCGGATAGGCCGGCATTGCGTAGGCACCAAGCAGCGAAATCGCCAGCATGCCGCCATAAAGCCGCGCGCGGTTGTCGCCCAAAATGAGCACAGCCTTGCCCGGCTTTACGCCAAGTTTCTCCAGACCTGCCGCACAGGCCAAGATTTCTTCTGCGTAATCGGCCCAGGTTGTTTCCTTCCAGATGCCGCGCTCTTTCTCGCGAACCGCAATACTCGACCCGTGGCTAGACGCGTTCCGCGCCAACAAAGCGCCGATCGTCTCGCTGGCAGAATGCAATTTTGCTCCTTCAGCCATGGGACCCTCCAATATATGCTTCGATGACCCTTGGGTCTTTTACAACTTCTTTCGGAATGCCGCTGGCGATCATTTCGCCGTAGTTCAATGCAAGCATCCGATCGCAAATGCCGGTGATGACATCCATGTGGTGTTCAATCAGCAGGACGCTGACACCACGTTCGGCACGCGCATCCAGAATAAAGCGGGACATATATCCCTTCTCTTCCTGGTTCATACCGGCCATCGGTTCGTCAAGGATCAGCATTTGCGGTTCCGCCACCAGCGCGCGCGCCAGCTCGACCCGTTTTTTCAACCCGATCGGAAGACCATCGACCAACTCGTGGCGGATGCTTTCAAGTTGTAGAAACTCGATCACTTCCTCGACGATTTTGCGGTTCTCGATCTCTTCGCGTTGTGCTGCCAACCAATAAAGCGCGGTGCGCATAACGCCCGGCTTCATGTGGATGTGTCGCCCGAGAAGAATGTTATCCAGAACGCTCATCCCGTTGAACAGGGCGAGGTTTTGGAACGTCCGGGCCACCCCGAGCGTCGCAACCTTATGCGGTGCGGTGCCCGTGATGTCTTTTCCTGCCAGCCGGACAGTCCCGACGTTTGGCGGGTAAAACCCGGTGATTGCGTTTGTCAGTGTTGTTTTGCCGCTGCCGTTTGGGCCAACGAGACCAAAAATTTCACCCTGCTGAATAACAAGGTCAACACCGGTAACAGCGACGATCCCACCAAACCGGCGTTCGATCCCACTGCATTCCAGTATAGCCCCATCTCCGGCGCTGTTTGCTGTTTGTTTGTTCGTCATCATCTAGATTCTGTTGTCCCCCTATGTTCGTAGCTTGTGTTAGGAAATCCGGAAGTAGTCCGGTCGCCCTGTTGGCCAGGGATCCCCCCACAGCTGCTGCCCGCCGTCGATATTTAGAACTTCGCCAGTTACGAATTTCCCCGAATTAGCCGCCATATAGACGACACCTTCCGCAACATCCCATTCGTCACCTGCATGCCGCATCGGATTGGAATCCTGAAAGGTTGCCGAGCCTTCTGCGGGATAGTTTCCAAAGCCGTTGCTTTCACAGCAGCCCGGCGCCACGCAGTTCACCCGGATATTATGCGGTGCCCACTCCACGGCAACCGATTTGGACAGGTATATCACCCCTGCCCGCGCCGCACAGGTATGTGCGATGCCCGGCATACCGCGCCAGATGTCGGCAACGATATTCACGATTGAGCCCGGTTGTTTGTTCTTTTCCCAATGGCGCGCCGTGGATTGCATCATCCACCAGGTGCCATTGAGATTGGTATCGATCACCGCGTTCCAGCCCTTAGGGGTGAAATCCAGAGCAGCCTGTGGAAACTGCCCGCCCGCATTATTGACCAGAACGTCAATCGATCCGTATTCCTGATTCACCTTGCTGACGAAATCCTCGACCTGTTCGGGGTCGCGGATGGTCATCGGCATGGCAAAGACTTTGGCGCCCAAGTCTTCGAGAAATGCCTTGGCCGAAGCCAGCTTTTCCTCGTTACGTCCATTGATTGCAAGATTGGCACCCAGTTTGGCGAACAGGGCCGCGATCGCCAGGCCCAGGCCACCACCTGCGCCAGTTACGACAACCGTTTTACCCGCGAACAAATCGCTTGAAAAAACGGTCGAGCGTTCCCGTAGGTCTTCTCGCGAAGACCCGAATTGCGTCTCACTCATGACGCCTCCTCCCTTTGTCCCTCGTTCGAGGTTATCCCCGATAATCTAACGCGCGTTAGAAAAACAATCAAGCAATAATGCCCGATCTTTCAACGCCCCCCTCATACCTAGTGTTCCGAGTCTGACATTTGCTACCGATTTCCTCTGATAAGGTCGAGCGCGTCGAGTGCGCGCCGCTCCCGGGCGAGGATGTCTTCGGCGGTCTTGCTCCAGACGAAGGGCTTCGGCTTGGCGTTGTGCTGCAGCAGGTAATCGTAGATTGCGTCCTCGAGGTCGTCGACGCTGGAGTAGCTGCCGCGGCGGATGCGCTTGGCGGTGATCTCGGCGAAGAAGCGCTCGACGAGGTTCATCCAGGACGCGCTTGTGGGCGTGAAATGCAGCTTGAAGCGGGGATGCTTCTCCAGCCAGGCCTGCACCTCGGGCGTCTTGTGGGTGGCGTAGTTGTCGAGCACGAGATGGATGTCGCGGGGCTTCTTCACCGCCCGGTCGATACGGCGGAGGAAACTCAGGAACTCCCTGGCGCGGTGGCGCGGCATGCATTCTCCGATGACCAGGCCCGACTTCACGTCCAGCGCGGCGAAGAGCGTGGTGGTGCCGTGGCGCTTGTAGTCGTGGGTCATCGTGGCAGCGCGTCCCTTCTTGAGCGGCAGCCCCGGCTGGGTCCGGTCGAGCGCCTGGATCTGGGACTTCTCGTCGACGCAGAGCACGACCGCGCGGTCCGGCGGGTCGAGGTAGAGGCCGACGATCTCGGTGACCTTCTCCTCGAACATCGGGTCGTTCGAGACCTTGAAGCCCTTCACGATATGCGGCTTCAGCCCGGCATCGGCCCAGATGCGCCCCACGCTCGAAGCCGAAATTCCCACCGCCTCTGCCATCGACGCGCGGCTCCAGTGCGTGGCATTGGGCGGGGCCTCCTGCACGGTCTTCGCGATCACCTTCAGCCGGACCTCCCGAGGCAACGGCGGCACCCGAGAGGGCCGCGTCTTGTCCCGCTTGAGCCCCGCCACGCCCTCATCGAGATACCGCTCCTGCCAGCGCCAGACCGTCGGCTTCGACATGCCCGTCTGCCGCATGATCTCGGTGGTGCCACTCCCATCGGCCGTGGCCAGCACGATCTCGGCCCGCCAGACGAGCTTGCGCGGCGTGTTGCGGTTGGCGATCAGGGCTTGCAGCTCGGTGCGGTCGGCGGGGCCAAGGTAAAGGCAGATGTCGGAGCGTCTCATCCGCCGACCATGCCACAACTGAGCATACTTGGGAATCTTGCGTCAGGCGTGGAAGACTAGTCTCTATAGTTACTGCAGCTTCAACCCCTTCTTTTAGAAACGATCTCTCGCAACTACTTGTCCGTGTGAACTGCTTTGTGGTGTTCACCGTGTGCGTCGCGTAGGATATTGACGCCGCCCCAGGCCGCGATCCCGGCGATAATCACACCGACGACTAGGTCGGGCCAGTTCGTTCCCAGCCAGGCAACGAGGCCACCTGCGACCACGATTCCGAGGTTTGCCGCAAAGTCGTTCCAGCTGAAAGTATTGGCCGCGCGGATGTTGACGTCCGGATCTTTGAGCCGAGCGAGCAACCAGACACAAACTGAGTTGATGGCCGCCGCGCTCAGCGCCATGACGATCATAACGGTGCCAAGGGGATCCGACCCACCGACATAGCGGCGCCAAGCATCATAAAGGATCCCGATGGCGAACACGATCAGCAAGCAGCCCGAGACATTCGCCGCACCACGTTTCCATTTCGCAGACCGCGACAATGCAAACAGACTGATTGCGTAGACCAAGCTGTCTGAAAGGTTGTCGAGCCCGTTTGCGATCAGGGCACTGGAATCCCCGAAGGCCCCGGTCGCAAAAAAGGCCATGGCAAGACCCACGTTTAGACCGAGAACAATCCAAAGGGTGCGTCTTTCGCTTGCTCCTTTTCCTGCAGTCATACTTCCCATTCCGCTTGGTCGACTATGATCCTTCAACCTCTCGGGCAGATCAGAGTTCCGGATTGATTAATAATGGTCAGTTCCATTTACGACCGCCGGGAGCTGTCAGTCAGGCGTCTCAACCAAAGTAGAGTATAGCCCTTTTTATGGGGCGATGAGATCGCGATTTGAGACGGTTTCAAGTTCAAACCATAAAGTTCAATTGGTTCATGGCGCGGCCAGTATTATAGCTGCGCCGAGCAAGCAAACGGCTGTGCCAAGCGTATCCCACCTGTCCGGTCTGTGACCCTCTGCAAGCCACATCCACAGTATCGAAGCCGCAATGTAGACTCCGCCATAGGCGGCAAACGCGCGGCCCGCAGCAACCGTTTCGACTTGCGCCAGAAGCCACCCGAATACCACCAAGGCTACAATACCGGGTACGAGCCAGGCCGCGGATGCGCCGAGGCGCCACCAACTCCAGATCGCGAAACACCCGGCGATCTCGGCCAAGGCCGCAAGCGGATAGGCAAGCGCGGCAGGCATCTCAGGCACCGATCTCGTCGTGTTCGGTCAAACATTCGGAATGATCCCGCAACACCTCAAGCACCTTGCAATCGGCGGTACGTCCACCGCTGCATTCGTGAACCATGCGTTTCAGTTCGGTGCGCAGCGCCTTCAGACGGGCCATGCGCTGCTCCACCTGCTTTAGCTGGCGACGCGCAATCGCGTCGACTTCTTCGCAGGGCCGATTGGGCTGGTCGCTGAGGTCGAGCAGCTCGCGGATCGCATCAAGCGAGAAGCCGAGTTGTCGCGAATGGCGGATGAAGGACAGTCGGTCGAGCTGTGCATTGTCATAGCGCCTCTGTCCGCCTTCAGTCCGGCCAGGTTCGGGCATGAGCCCGATCTGCTCGTAGTACCGAATGGTCTGCACCTTTGTGCCGGTCTTCTTTGACAGAGTGCCGATCGTGAGCATCTTCGCCTCCATGAAAAGTTACAGTCTGTGTAGGTTTTGCCGCCTCAATAGACAAGTGCCGGATTCACAGACGCGTGAGTTTAAGCCACAACGTGATTTCGCGCTTGAACCTCTAGTAGCTAGAGGATGTAAACGCGACAATAATCAAGAATCAAAATCAGGCGCGCAGGTTTGTCCCTTACATCGGCACAGAAATTTCTTTGGGTTTTGGCAGGCGTCGCGTCGCTTGCCTTCGTATGGCTTTTGCTCTGGTCGGACTATCGCGCTGACCGCGCCCGAACCGACAACGATCCAGCGTTTGTCGCTGCATTCGAATTGACGGACCACCAAGGTGTGGTTCGCACGGAAGAAGACTTTTCGGGGCGTTGGATGTTGGTATTTTTCGGCTTCAGCAACTGCCCCGATGTCTGCCCGACGACACTGTCTGAGGTCGCGGCGGTGATGGACGGTCTGGGCGACAATGCCGCGAGGGTCCAGCCGATTTTCATAACCATCGACCCCGAACGGGACACGCCCATGGCACTCGCCGAATTCGTTCCGCTGTTCGATGCGAACATCATCGGGCTGACAGGTACGCCCGAACAGATCGCCGCTACATCCGAAACGTTTCCGATCTTCTTTGAACGCATCGAAGAGGCTACAGCTCCGGATGGCTACACAATGGGCCACACGTCACATCTGTCTCTATTCGATCCCGAGGCAGGCTTTGCAGACTCATGGCCCTATGGCACGTCCGCTGAAGAGATTCTCGCCGATCTGGAAGAGAGGATCTGACCGACATGAACCGCGTACCCGCAGAAACCGCCCTCGGGCTGGCATGGATCGTTGCCCTCGTCGCCTCGCTTGCTGTACTTTTCATCGGCGAAGTGATGGGGCAGACACCCTGCGTGCTGTGCTGGTTCCAGCGCGCCTTCATGTTCCCGCTCGCGATCATTCTCGGCCTCGGCCTTTGGTGGCGAGACGGCAGCGTCGGGCGCTATGGCATCGCTCTGGCGCTTGGTGGTGGCGTGGTCGCCCTGTGGCACATGGGCCTCTACGCGGGCCTGATCCCCGAACGCATCCAGCCCTGCACGGCCACCGGCCCCTCTTGCACCGATGATAACCAATTGGTCTTCGGCATTCCGATCCCGCTGATGGCGCTGGTCGCCTTCGCACTGATCGGGTTCCTGTCGGCACTTTCATTGAAGGAAACACAAACATGAATCGACGCGGCTTAATCCTGTCCGTTCTCGCCCTCGGCGTTGCCGGTTTCGGCGGAGCCACTTGGTACGCGACTCGCCCCGGCCCCGCGGCCGAAGCAAAAACCGTTGCGCCGGAACTCGCGGACGCGATGATCCGCTCTTACTCGCCCATCCTCGGACCTGCCGACGCGCCCGTCACGATTGTCGAATTCTTTGACCCGGCCTGCGAGGCTTGCCGCGCCTTCCATCCGATCGTGAAGGACATCATGGCACAGCATGGAGATGCCGTCCGCGTCGTTGTCCGCTACACCGCGTTTCATGGCGAGGCATCCGAGGAAGCGATCCGCGTGCTCGAGGCAGCACGCATGCAAGGCGTTTACGAGCCGGTGCTCGAAGCCGTTCTGCGGGATCAGCCGAGATGGGCGTCGCACGGCGCGCCTGAGCCCGGTCTGATCCTCCAGATCGCCGCCACTGCCGGACTCGATGCAGAGGCCGCGCGCACGCAAATGCTGGCACCGGATGTCGTTGCGATCCTGAATCAGGATCGTGCGGACGTCGAAACCGTGGGAGTTCGCCAGACTCCTACTTTCTTTGTAAACGGCAAGTCGCTCGATCCATTCGGGGAGGCAGAACTGCGTCGATTAGTGGCCGCGGAAGTTGCCGCCGTGCAAAGCTGAATGGAAAAGGCAGGACCAAAACGATGAAAAAGATTATTATGACGGGCACACTGGCCGCGCTCTTGACCTTTGGAGGGCTCTCAGTACCCGCACTAGCCGGACCCGTGGATGTCGTCGTCGAAAGCGCCTGGTCCCGCGCCTCCATAGGGATGAACCGCCCCGGGGCCGTCTACATGACGATCCGCAACACTGGCGACGAGCCGGTGACGCTGATTGGTCTTTCAACACCCCTCGCGATGATGCCCGAGATCCACGAGACGAAGACCAATGCCGAAGGTGTGAGTTCCATGAGCGCGGCAGGTGAGATCGCGATCGCCCCGGGCGAGAGCGTCGCGCTTGAGCCGGGCGGCCTCCACGCGATGTTGATGCGGCTACAACAACCCATGACGGAAGGGGAAACCTTTCCGCTGACCCTACTTTTTGTCGACGGGGGCGAGGTGACAGTCGAGGTGCCGATCCTTGGCATCGCCGCACGCGGACCGGAAGACTAATGCGACGAAGGACGATCGCAGGATACGGCGCGGCCGGTGCCGGTGCAATTGCCTTGACGCTCTTCGTCGGTTGGTGGCGGGTCGACGGACCCGGTGCGCCCGAACCTATTGAGCAGCGGCCTATGGCTCTGACCGAGATGGATTTCCGCCTGACTGACCATGAAGGCAACGAGGTCGGGCCGGAAACCCTGATCGGGCGACCGACGATGGCGTTCTTCGGTTTCACTTACTGCCCCGATGTCTGCCCGACCACGCTCTCGGACATTTCAGGTTGGCTCGACGATTTAGGAGACGAAGCCAAACAGTTGAACGTGGTTTTCATCACGGTCGATCCCGAGCGCGATACCGTCGAGGCGATGGCAGAATATGTCAGTTATTTCCACCCAGCGATCCGCGGCTGGACGGGACCGGAGGGGCAGATTGCGCGCATCGCGGACGGCTTCCGCGCTGCCTACGAGCGGGTGCCCACGGAAGGCGGCGACTACACGATGAACCACACGGCCAGCGTCTTCCTGTTCGGTGCCGCTGGACGGTTCGTCACCATGATTGACTATCATGAACCGAGGGAATTCGCGGTACCGAAGATCCGCCGCGCGTTGGAAGAAGAAACGGAGGGAGCGACATGAGGCTCAGAACTTTTGCGGCAGGTGTCGCGCTTGCGGGGACCGTTTCGGGGGCGGCTATCGCATTCTTCGATGTTCTGTCGAAAGAACCCGTGCCGCCAGAACTTGCCCAGGCAGGTAGCTGGATGCCCCAGCGTCCTGAAGCTCCCCGGAGCCTGGATATTCCGTTGTCGCTGCCAGCTACGGCGTGGGTGGAAGATACACCCGGCTTCGGCCCCTTGCCCCTGCTGCAGGCCGCTGTTGTTGACAGGCCGATGCAGGCCATCGAACCGCCCCTGTTGACTTGGTCTCGCGACATCTCTTCTGGTGAAACGCTCGACTCCTTGCTTTCCGAAGCCGGTCTTGCGGGAGACGACCGGGCGGAAGTCGCCCTTGCACTTGGCGCGGAATACGATCTGCGACGGTTGCGGCCGGGGAATTCGGTCACTGTTGTTTCGACTATGGATGGCAGCCCCCGCACCGTCTCGCTCGCCGTCGAGGACGGGGTGCGGATCGAGGTGCTTTTTGGCGAGCAGGTGTCCACGCAGGTCGTGGCGCCGGATCCGGAGATCGTAACCCTTGCTGGGGAGGCCGTGATCGACACCTCGATCTTCGCGGCACTCGACAATGCCGGCATCCCCGCCCGATTTGCCGTGGACCTTGCGCAAATGCTGGGTGGAACCGTGGATTTCCGCCGTGAGATGGCTGGAGGCGAGACACTAAGGCTTCTCTGGCGCGAGACGCGCGTCGGCGATGACAAGATCGGACAGCCGGACCTCGCCTTCGCCGCACTGGAAATCGGCGATTCGCTTTACGAGATCGTTTGGCCGGACGACGGCAGCGGTCAGGCGACGATCTACGTCGATGGCGAGGTGCTTCGCGTCTTTGCACAGCCAGTCGAGGGCGCGCGCCTCAGCTCGGTGTTCGGGCGCCGCACACATCCGGTCTACGGAAACGTCCGGATGCACACCGGCGTCGATTTTGCCGCGGCAAGCGGGACGCCGGTACGGACGACGGCACCGGGCCGGGTCAGCTTCATCGGCTGGCGAGGCGGTTATGGACGCGTGGTCGAAATCTCCCATGGCTCCGAGACCATGACGCGCTACGCGCATCTCAGCGCCGTGTCGGAGGGCCTAACACAGGGCCAACGCGTGGCGGCGGGAGATTTGATCGGCCGCGTTGGCGCAACCGGCACAGCAACAGGTCCCAACCTGCACTACGAAGTCCTCGTAGATGGGCGTCCGACTGACCCTCTCTCTGACGACAGGCTCGCCGAAGCCGCAGAGAACGAGGTGGATGATACCGCCGCGCTGTTGCGTCTGACCGAGGCGCGCGCGCTTCTGACTGAAAACCTTGACAGCGAAATTGCCCAGACGACAACCGAAAGGCTCTGACCCATGAAACGCATGACCCAAGCTCTGACCATCGCGCTCGCCCTGTTCCCGGCGGCCCAGGCCCTCGCAGAGGCAACAGCGATAGACGTCCGCAAGACCAACGGATGCGGCTGCTGCCTGTCCTGGATGAACCATCTCGAGGAAAACGGATTCGCGCCGACGGGCGAGAACATGTTTGGCGGGTCGCTGGTTCGTTTCAAGCTCGACAACGGCGTGCCGCAGCGCATGGTCTCCTGCCATACCGCGCTCATAGAGGGCTACGTGATTGAAGGCCATGTCCCGGCCGCTGATATCCGCCGCCTTCTTGAGGAACGCCCGGACGCCGTCGGCCTCGCCGTTCCGGGAATGCCCTATGGCTCGCCCGGCATGGGGCCGGAAGAAAACCGTGAAGCTTATGATGTCTTCCTCATCCGCGAGGACGGGTCGACCGAAGTCTTTTCAAGCTACGCCGAAGGATAATCTGGCCCGCTTATGGAAAACCTGTCTCCGATAATGCTCGGCTTTCTCGGAAGCCTTGCCGCCGGATCGCTCACGGCAGTCGGAGCAATTCCCGTGCTGTTCGGGCGCATCCCGTCGCGGGCGACGCGCGATCTGTCGCTCGGCTTCGCTGCCGGCGTCATGCTCTCAGCCTCGTTCTTTTCTCTGATCATCCCGGCGTTGGATGCGGCGGAGCCGATGTTCGAGAACGGCGCGATGCCTGCGGCCATCGTTTGCGTCTCGATCCTTTTGGGCATGGGGGCCGTTGCATTGATGAATGAAAGGCTGCCGCACGAGCATTTCAGAACGGGACGCGAAGGGCCCGAAGCGGCGTCCTTACGGCGGGTCTGGCTGTTCATCATCGCAATCACGATCCACAACTTCCCGGAAGGCCTCGCGGTCGGAGTTGGCTTCGGTTCCGGAGGTATGGAAGGCGGTCTGCCACTCGCCATCGGCATCGGGCTTCAGAATGCGCCTGAAGGGCTGGCCGTTGCGGTATCCCTGTTGGGCGAAGGATATCCGAAGCTGCGCGCCTGGGGCATCGCCGCGCTAACGGGAATGGTCGAGCCGATTGGCGGTTTGCTCGGGGCTGGCATCATCACACTGTCGGAACCGCTGCTGCCATGGGGCTTGGCCTTTGCCGCAGGCGCCATGCTTTATGTCATCAGCCACGAAATCATCCCCGAAACCCATCGCAGCGGCCATCAGAACAAGGCAACGCTCGGCTTGGCCGTCGGGCTCGTTTTGATGCTTTTTCTCGATGTTTGGTTGGGGTGACGCAATGCCAGTGCATAAACTATCTCCGGTGATCGGTATTTTTGCGGCGCTTACCGCTTTCGTAATCGATCAGATCACAAAAGCCATTGTTGTGGCGAATGCGGCCTCCTTAAGCACTGGAATCGCCGTGTTTCCAGGTTTTAACCTTGTCTTTTATCGCAATGATGGCGTCACTTTCGGACTACTTGGCGGCGCACCATGGTGGAGCCTCATAGCTCTCGCTCTTGCCATCTGCGGCTGGCTGGGGGTTATGCTGTTTCGCGCCGAAAATGCGGTTGAAACGCTTGCCTATGGCGCGATTATTGGTGGGGCCTTGGGCAATGTCTTTGATCGTGTGCGGTATCGGGCTGTAACGGACTTCCTGGATTTCTACATCAACTCAACGCATTGGCCTGCCTTCAACATGGCCGATGTGTTTGTCGTCAGTGGCGTGGGGCTCTTGCTCGCCGCACCCTGGATCAGTGCGCGGCGTCCGATCAAGTCGTGAAGCCGGTAATTCTGAACTGCTTCGCTCTGCGCAAACGTCTGCTCTCGCGGATGACGCTTGGTTTCGCCGCCGGGGCGCTGACCGTTCTAACCTTCCCGCCTTTCTCGATTCTCCTGCTTGTTCCCGTTGCCTATTCTGCGTTGTTTGTCGGTCTTCGCGACCTCTCCTTCGGGCGTGCTTTTCTCGTCGGCTGGGCGTTTGGTCTCGGCCAGTTCGGTTTCGGGATTTCGTGGATCGCGGAAAGTTTCTACGTCGAGGCCGAGCGTTTCGGGGCGCTGGCGATCCCGGCCGTCGCGGGATTGTCCGCAGGTCTCGCGATTTTCCCGGCCATTGCCGCCGTGCTCTTCGTCGAAATCGCGCGGCGCGGAGCCATGGGCAGTCTCCTGGCCTGCCTCCTGTTCGCGACCTCATGGACCGCGGCCGAGTGGTTGCGCGGTCACGTTCTGACAGGTTTTCCGTGGAACCTCGCCGGCTACGCTCTTGTTGATTACGCCGCCCTTCGCCAGCCCGCCGCCTGGGTGGGAAGTTATGGGCTAAGCTTTCTCACCGTGTTCGTAGCGGCACTCCCCGGCGCGGCTCTCATGGCGGTCGGGCGACAACGATTGATCATCTCGCTCATGCCGCTGGCCGGCATCGTAACGATGTGGGCCATCGGCACGCTTCGCCTCCAGTCGGATGCACCACAGCCACCGGATGTCGACCTGCGCATCGTTCAGGGCAACGTACCCCAAGAGGAGAAATGGGCGCCCGAGAACCGCGAGGCGACCTTCGCGCGCTATATCGAGCTTTCAACCCAGCCCGGCGATTTCGACGTTCTTCTCTGGCCGGAAACTGCCTTTCCCGGTTTCCTCGATGAGGATGCCCAGGCGCGATCCCGTATCGCGGCTGCGCTTCCGGACGGCAGCGTGCTGCTCACCGGAGTGCCGGACCGTGTACCGAGTGAGGATGGCACCCGATATTTCAACACCGTCCAGGCTTTTGACGATAACAGTGAGATCCTGACCGGATACGCGAAACACCATCTCGTGCCCTTTGGCGAATACACTCCATTCCGCGGCTGGTTGCCGATCGAGCGGCTGACAGCGGGGCTGGGCGATTTTACGCCTGGACCGGGCCTGCGAACGCTTGCGCTTCCGGGTGTGCCGCTGGTCGCCGTGGCGATCTGCTATGAGATCATCTTCCCAGGCCATGTGGTCGACGACCTGTTCCGACCCGACTGGATTTTTAACGCGACAAACGATGCCTGGTTTGGAACCAGCATCGGACCCGAGCAGCATCTGGCTTCCGCACGTATGCGCGCCGTAGAGGAAGGCCTTCCTGTCATCCGAGCCGCGAATACGGGCATCTCTGCCGTCATCGACGCGAACGGAGAGATCGTTGCGCGGCTCGATACCGGGGAAAGGGGCATAGTCGACGCTGATCTTCCCTCTGCGCGGCCGCCTACGCCATATGCGCTTTTTGGGGACTGGATGTTGCTGGCGCTCATCTTGGCTTCGTGGAGCTGGGCTCTGGCGGCCAATGCGACGGCTAACTACCGCCGCATGAGAAAGACCGTCATGCATAGATGTGGATAGGCGTTCCGTCCTTCACCATTGCATAGATGTCCTCGATCTGCCGATCTGTGACCGCGATGCAGCCAGCTGTCCAGTCGCGGATGTCCGTCGGGTCGATGCCGGGGCGTGGACCACCATGGATGAAGATGTCGCCGCCGGGGGAAAGGCCCTGCGCTTCGGCAAAGGCGATGTCGGCCTCATTCGGATAAGAGATGCCAACTGAAAGATGATACGTACTTTCAGGGTTGCGCTTATCGACTATGTAGGTGCCCTCCGGGGTCCGACCGTCTCCCTCGAATTGCTTGTGACCCTGAGGAGCGAAGCCCAGCCCGATCGGATAGGTTTGCAGCACGCGATCGGATCCGTCGAGAACAAGCAAACGCTGTCCCTTGTAGAGCCGAAGTCGCGTCACTTCGGGTCCGTCATAGCTGCGGAACTTGCCGGCACAGCCCGACAAAAAGGCCGCTAAGCCACCCAACAGGACGGCGCGGCGGGGAAATCGGATGGTTTTCACTGCTCGATGCCTCTTTCGTGAGGTCTGATATGGAAATAATGTTACCTTGCAAATGCCGCGTGATCAATGTCCGTGGGCAAGCGCGGCCTTTGCGATCTGTGGCCCAACCTGCTCGCCACCGGACGGCGGTGCCTTGGCCTCTTGGCTGTTGAGCAGGCGCAGGGCGTTCGCCACCACCAGCAATGACACACCCACGTCGGCTGCAATAGCGCCCCACATCGATGCCATTCCGAACGCGGTAGCGACAACGAAAACTCCCTTGGTCGCCAAGGAAATACCGATGTTCTGATGGATAATCGACATTGTCCGGCGCGAATGACCGATCAGCCAAGGCACCTTGCCGAGGTCGTCGGTCATAAGGGCAATGTCCGCCGTCTCGATTGCCGCGTCAGAACCAACCGCACCCATCGCGATGGCATAATGCGCGCGCGCCATTGCGGGTGCATCGTTCACCCCGTCGCCGATCATGGCAACCATGTCGTGAGTTTTGACCAGGTCTTCGATGGCTGTCACCTTGTCTTCGGGCAGAAGCTCAGCGCGCACCTCGTCGATACCGACCTCGGCGGCAACGGCGCGCGCTGTTCGCTCGTTGTCACCGGTCAGCATGACGATGGTCTTCACGCCCTGCGCGTGAAGTTGCGCCACGATGCCCTTGGCATCAGGGCGGATGCGATCGCGCAGTTCAAGAATGCCCGTCACACCGGATTCATCGCCGACAGCGACAAGGGTGCTGCCGGCGCCTTCGATCCGCTCCCGCAGATCCTTCGGAATGGCGTCGCCGAAACCCTTCTCCTCGGCAAACCGGTCCGACCCCAGCCAGATCGACCGTCCGTCAGTGCGTCCTTCAAGCCCCCTGCCGGGAATGGTGCGGGTATCCTCTGCGGCGGACACCTTGACGCCGTCGGCCTCCGCCCGCGCGAGAATGGCACGCGCCAAAGGGTGCGACGAACGTGCCTCCAGTCCTGCGGCGAGGGTCATCAGATCTTGCGCTGAAGCCCCGCCCAGCGGGTGCACCGCCGCCACTTCCGGCTGGCCCATGGTGATTGTGCCGGTCTTGTCCATGGCCAGCGCCGTCGTCCTGCCCGGCGCCTCTACATAGGCACCGCCCTTGATGAGGACGCCCGCCCGCGCCGAAGCGGTGAGCGCTGCGACGATGGAGACAGGGGTCGAGATGACCAGAGCACATGGGCAAGCGATCACCAGCAGCACGAGGGCATTGTAGAACCAGTAATCCCAGGCTCCGCCGAAGATAAGCGGCGGCAGTAGCGCAATTGCGACGGCGAGAGCCATGACGATAGGCGTGTAGATGCGGGCGAACTTTGCCACCCACTGTTCCACGGGCGCGCGGCGGGCATGAGCGTCGCCGACCATGCGGATGATCTTGGCCAAGACGGTATCCGAGGCGGCCTTCGTGGCGCGCACCGTTAGTGTACCTTCGCCGTTGATCGTGCCCGCATAGACCTCGTCTCCGGCCTCTTTGGGTATCAAAGCACTTTCGCCAGTGATCGGCGCCTGGTCGACCGCGCCCGCGCCACCCGTCACCAGGCCGTCGAGCGGGATACGGTCGCCACCGCGTACAATAAAGCTTGAGCCTACGGCGACTTGCGCCGCCGGCATGTCGGTCTCGCTTCCGTCATCGCGGATCACGCGCGCGGTGGGTGGCGCAAGATCCAGGAGCGCCGACACCGCGTTCCGCGCGCGCCCAACGCTCCAGCTTTCGAGAAAGAGGGACAGCGAAAAGAAAAAAGCCACTGTCGCTGCCTCGAAGAATTCACCGAGCCCGATGGCTCCGGCGACTGCGACAACCATCAGCAGGTTCATGTCGGGCGACAGCCGACGTGCGGACGACCATGCCTTCGGTGCCACAAGCCAAACGCCGAATAGGATAGCAACTGCAAAAAGCCCTGCCTCGGCCAGCGGCATCGGCGCTTCGCCGTGCCCCGCGAAGAGGCCGAGCGCCCCGCCCATACCTGTCTCGACGATGTGCCAGAGAAAACCCGCCGCCCAGAAGCCGCCGCTGAGAGCCGTAAACAGCCGCTGTCGTGCAAGATGGGCCGCTTGGTCGACCGACGCGTTCTCGGCATTCCACGGCTTCGCGGTCATGCCGGTGCTCGCGACAAGTTCCGCAACTTCGTCGTCCGATACACTCTTTGCGCTGTCGAGAATGGTCATCCTCCCGTTGATCACATCGAACGCGAGATGCTCGGCCCCGCCGATCTGCGGGCCGATTACCTTATTCAAGATCGCGACCTCCTCGGCGCAATCGAGGCCGGACACCTGAAAACTGCGCCCGCCGGTTGGGGCGGGCGTCGTCGGTGCGATGTCGCCGCACGTTCCGGCGCTACCACAGCAACTGCCGCCGCTTGCCTGGGCGTCTTCGGCGTGATCGTGATCGTGGCGGTGGGTGTCGGACGGCATGAACGGACCTCTGGATTCGGGTGCTTTGTCATGACATAGCCCCTACAGTAGCTAGAGCTTCAAGAGAAAAGTTCGGTGGTATTTCCGTTTGTTTTCTTGCTAGACGGTCCGACGACAGCCTCAATCACGGCGTTAGGCATAGAAAGCCGATACGAAGAAAAACAGAAAAGAAAGGAAACTCGATGCAGGTTTTGATGCTGAAGCAAAAAATGATGGTTGCGGTGGCGCTTTTGCTCACGACAGGATGCGCCATCCAGCCGACAGGGCCGAACGACACGGCAGACCAGACGGGCAACGTTCCCGAAGCCGTGGTTGCGATGGCTGCTCCGGATCAGGATGTTGCAACGGCGCGCCTCATGCCGGAAGACGGCTGCTATTGGTACGAACACAGCGGGCCGGTCGAAACGACGCTGCTGCCGTTGCGTACGGCGAACGGTAATCCGATCTGCGTGGCACGCGAAGCTTGAGGACGCGCCACACGTTGCATCAACGCGCCTCAGACCTACGCACCACACTCAACTTCGCGCGGTGACACTGTCCTCCGCTGAGTACAAATGTGCCGTCGATTCGATCTCAACGTTGGGATAAAGTTCGTTAATGTGAGCCATGACCATCCGCACGCAACCCGAACTGGCTCGACCGCCGATACTTCGCGGATAGGGCGTGCCGTGTATTCGAAGATAAGTGTCGCGGTCTCCGACGTACAGATAGATGGCTCGTGATCCCAAAGCGTTTTCGGGGCCGGGTTCCATCCCGTCGGCCCATCGTGCGTTTTCCGGATCCCGCTCGATCATGTTCTGGGTCGGCGTCCAATGCGGCCACCTCACCTTGCGTTTGATCGTGTAGACCCCGGGCTCATATAGGTTGCCCCGGGCAATGGCCACACCGTAGCGCATTGCGGTCCCGCTCTCCTCGATATGATAGAGATACCGCGCGACTGCATCGACATGGATGTCTCCTGGCACGAGTCCGGGTTTCGCGACCACGCGCTGGGGCAAAAAGCGCGGGTGTAGGCCCCAAGGGTTTGACGTAGCCGGATCGAATCCGGGCGGCGTGACTTGCGCGTCCCATTCAGCTTTCTGTGCCTCGGCGGGCCAGGTATCGGCCAACAGGGGGCTGGAAACAGACGCGGAGAATAGCGCCGTTGTTGTTTGAATGAAGTGTCGTCTTGTCAGCATGTCTTACCCTTTCGGTTCCCACCAGCAATCTATGGCAAGAACGGTATCTGTTCACTTTGATTAGATAAGACTTCTAGTGGCTAGAGGTTCAAGGACATATTTTCGTGAACACACACGATCCTTGTGATCCGCAATTTACCATCCGCTACTACGAAAAGATCCGCGCGGCGCCCAGCCTGACCCGGCCTGTTCCCGAGTCCACGGTTGCTGCAGAGTCAGATCCTGTCGAAGCTGGCGATGGAGGAGGGCCATATCGCCCGCTTCGCCTGAGCCGCGAACGGCAGTATGGTGAACTTTGACTTGCACGGTGACGGGGGCAAGCAAAGCAGCAACGACAAACAGGGCCGCGCGGTGTTCAAAATACCGGGCGTCTTGCTCGCCGCCTTCACCAGTAATCATAGATGGTGAAGGCACAACCGCACGGAAGCGCCGGCCACAGCGACCTTGCGCACTGGCGAGGAGTATCTCCAACTTCGAGCACCTTGATTACCAAGGTTCCGGCGGGCTTTGCCTCCTCCTACCGGAACTTTGGCCGACTGGCACGCACCCGTCAGGATACCGAGCGATGACGCTCATCTCTTAGGTCGTGGTGCGCCACATCCGATATCGTCCCTGCCCAGTCACCTCGCGGATCAGGCCTCGCGTTTCCATCCAGGCGAGGTTTCGCTGGACGGCGGCGCGGCTGGCACCGGTCAGGGTCTCGGCCATTGGGGCGGAGACGACGGGCCATTCGGTCAGCACGGCGCGCAATGCTGGTGGTGTCTTCCCAGAGAGCGGGGCCATCATGGTTTCCGCCCGAGCTGACCATGCCTGGATATCGTCGAGGTGTCGCATTGCTGTCAGGCATGCTGTTTCCATTCCCTCGAGCCAACGCTCTAAGCGCTCAGCCGATGGGCCACTGGCGCGCAGCCCCCCTGCCCCGCGTGTAGCCAGAGGCGCAAAGATGGCCCCCCCATTCGAACTCGGGCCTTCGCTGGCGGCAATGCGTGCGGCGGTAACCGCCGCTTCCATCCGGTCGCCCTGTTGCCCGAGGCCCGCAAGGCTCCAGAGGTGAAACCCCATGCAGGCGCGTGTGATCGGGTGCAGGTCGGCGGCTTGCGCCATCAGGTCAAGCCAACCGCCCGCGCGATCCGCAAAGGGCTCGGCTTCATCCGCCATGTTTTCGGGGTCACGGCGATCGAGGAAAGCGGACAGGTCCACCCCTGGGCCGGGACCGCCTGTCAGACGCCGCACTGCCCATCCGACACGCGCGAGCGCTGCGGTGTCGTCCTGCACGCCGGACAAGCGCATGGATATCCAGAGCGCCAGCCGATCCGGGCCAATTCGGTCGCCTGCAAACCAGCTGAGGTCTGCCGCCTCCATCAGCGCGAGCCTGTGCCGCCAGCCCTCCGGACCACGGTGCAGACGGTCATCCAGTGCGCCAATCCGGCCAGCCACACGGGCGAGATGGGCGGCATTGCCTGCCTCTGCCTTCCGCCAATCGTCGAGGACTGCGGTTTCACGCAGCTCTGCCCTCGGTCCGGGCGGCAGATATTCCGGCTCCACTTCCATCGGACCGGGCAGGAACCACAGGTCGTCCTCAGACGCCTCTTCGAGCCCCTCCGCATCCACTAGAGGGTCGTCAAAAATATCATACTGCGTGGAAACTTGAGGCTTCATATGTGCAAAATACGGCACTTTTGCATTTTACCCAAGTGTTTTGTCAGAGTGCGCCTGCATACCTTATATAGCACGCGCGCTCGGTGGTCTGCGAGATTTCTCTGATCGCGCTCAGCGTATGGAAACCAACGGCTTTATGATGAACAGCGCCACAGAGCACGCCCTTGCATCTGTTTACAAACAGTCGTTTAGTAACGGTATATGAAATTGCAAACGGCCGATTTTCATGCCCCTGATAGGCTATGCGCGCGTATCCACAGAGGATCAGACCCCCCTGCCCCAGTCTGAGGCCCTGCAAACTGCGGGATGCGTCGAGATCTTCGAAGAGCACGCCTCAGGCGGCAATCGTGCCCGGCCGGTGCTTGCCCGCTTGCTGGAGCGCATTAGCAAGGGCGACACGCTGGTTGTCGTACGGATCGACCGGCTCGCACGGTCTCTGTCGCACCTTCTCGAGGTGATCGAACGGTTGGAGGCCAGGGGGGCGTTCTTTCGTTCCATTCAGGACCCGATCGACACCGGATCCCCGCAAGGCAAGTTCACGCTGCAGGTTCTGGGCGCCGCGGCCGAGTTCGAGCGGGCGCTGATCCGGGAACGTACCAAAGCAGGGCTGGCGAGCGCCCGTACCAAGGGCCGGGTCGGCGGGAACCCTGGACTGCGGGCCAAAGACCCTGCTGCTCTTCGCAAAGTACGGCTGGCGCGACAAGACGGCTACATGGAGCGTCTGAACGAGACGGCACAAGATTGGGTGCCCCATGTGCGCCGGTTGCGACCCGACTTGGCCTGGGAAGACGTGGTGCGCATCATCAACGGCCCCTTGCCCGAGGCGCGTCGCTGGACCCAAAGCCGTCTCTTGCGCGCTGTGAAGGCCTATGTCGGCGACGGCTTCCTGCCGGCCGAGGTGCTGGCCCGCGCCGGGCGCCGCGAAACCGACGACCGTCTGCCCGCCATCGTCGCCGGCATCAAGGGCGCGGACCCCGACATCACGCTTCAGGCGATCTGCACCCGGCTGGAAGCGATGCGCGAACGCACGCCTCGTGGCCGAACAAGATGGCAGCCGTCTTCGGTGAAAATGCTGTTGGAGCGGGCGGAACGACTTGGCCTCATGCCGTACGAATCGAGCCAAAATCAGATGTAGCTTCTGACCCGAATCCAAAAAATTTCACCGGGAGAAAACTCCGCAGGAGGCAGAAAGTGCCATTAGTTGCTTGGGGTTAGCTGCTAATGTGCCAACTCAACAGAGTAGCGGCTCGATTTGGTTAGATCTGCATTTAATATATCTATATCAATGACTTGCTGAGTTTTTTACACGACAACACCTATAGGTGTTGTGGATAACTTTCACACTACATTTAGATTCTTCTTGCCGGACTCACTGGATCGTGGCATTCCCATTCTGACGGCAAAACGCGTCAGACACGCTGTACACCGTCAGAATGACTAAGAGCCTCAACAGAGGCCGAGAGTGGGCGGCAGGACATGGATGATCGTAACATTGGATACACGCAAGGCATAGGCTCTTCCGATATCGGAGCATTTGCCGACAATCTGGCTGAGTCTTTGGATCGCCAGATGAAGATCGCTTTCGAACCCGAAGAACGAAAGTCCCTACGTCGCTTCAGTTCCACCGAAGTCGCCGGCCTCCTGCGCGTAAGCACATCTAACCTGCGCAACCGGCACAAGGACGGCAGCTTCCCGGAAGTGCATACAGACAACCGCGGACACCGGTTCTACACAGCCCAAGAGATTGATGAGTTGCGCGATGTTCTTGGACGCACTGGAAAGAACGCAGAAAGCTACCGCCCAGGTCGACGTGATGGCGATCGTCTCCAGGTGATATCCGTCGTCAACTTCAAAGGCGGCTCATCAAAGACTACTGCAACGATTCATCTTGCGCAAAGGTATGCCTTGCGCGGTTACCGCGTGCTGGTCCTAGACCTCGATCCGCAAGCAAGTTTGACCACGTTTTTCGGCTTTCGGCCCGAGCTTGAGTTCGCCGATGGCGGCACAATCTATGATGCTTTGAGATATGAGGACCAAGTTCCTCTCTCGAACGTCATCCAAAAGACCTACTTCCATAAGCTCGACATGGTGCCCGCCGGTTTGATGCTCTCGGAGTACGAAACCGAGACCGCAAACGCTCTCGCCCGTCGCGTACAGCCCATCTTTGCAGAGCGCCTCGCCTTGGCGCTTGAAGAGGTTGAGGCAAACTACGACATCGTCCTGATCGACTGCCCGCCTCAGCTTGGGTTTCTAACCCTGACTGCGCTGGCAGCCTCGACGGGGCTTTTGGTTACCGTGGTACCTGGCATGCTTGACATCGCATCCATGAGCCAATTCCTGAAGCTTGCTTCAGAAACGGTCAAGGCCGTGGAGGAAGCCATCGGTCGGCGTGTCACATGGGATTTTGTCAAGTTCCTGATTACCAGATATGAACCGTCGGACGGTCCGCAGACCCAAATGGCAGGCTACCTGAGATCAATTCTGGCAGGTCAGGTCATGACAGAGCCAATGCTGAAGTCTACGGCGATCTCCGACGCGGGGATGACCCAGCAGACCGTCTACGAAGTCGATCCAAGCCAATTCATCAGAAAGACAATTGATCGCGCCCTGACCAGCGTGAATGGCGTTGGCGATGAGCTAGAGCAGACGATCCAAATGGCATGGGGGCGTCGCTGATGGCCCGAAACATCTTCAACCAGCCTCCAAGGAATGAGACGGAGAGCGGAGCCCCCTCCCCTACCCCGCCAAAAGCGGCAAAGCTGCCGGGATCTGTTGGAGGATTGCGCGACTCTTTGCGCGAGATCACAGCAAACTCGATTCGCGATATCGAACCCGATCAGATTGACATGGATGGGCTGCGCGATCGGTTGGTGCTGGAAGATTCCAGTATCGATGAGTTGGCCGAGAGCATTCGCAAGCATGGCCAACAAGTGCCCATCATGGTCCGTCCATCAGCCCAACCGGACAGATACCGCATCATCTACGGCCGCCGCAGGCTTGCGGCGATCCGTAAGGTCGGTGGAACGGTCAAGGCAATTGTTCGAACCTTGGACGATGACGCATCTCTGATCGCTCAAGGCCAGGAGAACAACCTCAGGCTTGATCCGTCTTTTATAGAAAAGTCTCTTTTTATCAAAGAGATGCAAGAATCCGGGTACAAACCCGGTGTCATTCAAGATGCTCTAGGTCTGACCCGGCAAGGCGTATCCAACCACAGGGTCGTCATAGAACAACTGCCAGACGGTCTTGTTCAACTCATCGGGCCAGCACATGGGATCGGACGACGGCAGTGGGGTGATCTAGCTGCCTTGTCGGTGAAGGTAGATTTGGTGGACATCGCCAAAGAGGCGCTCGCCGCCCTGCCCGACGACACTCCTAGTTCCGAAAAGTTCCAAGCGGTCTATTCGGCTTGCTCGAGCAAAGCACGTAGCGACAAGAAGCCGCCCAATCGTGGGCTGACTTCGGTCATCAATGATGAGAACGGCAGTTCATTGGGCACGCTGACAATCGATGAGAAGGCGATCGCGCTCAAGGTCACCAAGAAGGACAATCCAGAATTCGGCCAATGGCTCGAAGAGCACGCGGAAGCTACGCTTTTGCAACTCTTCGTACAGTGGCGGAATGAGAGAGGCTCTGGGTCCTAACCCAGGCCACACAGAGCAACACGAGCAGAGGAGAAAAGCGAAGACCCGAAAGAAAAGAGCCCCCCAAAGTTTCCCCTGGAGAGCCCTCATCATCTGATTAGCATCTTTGATGTAGCAACCTCCAGCATACCGGTCAAGAGTCACCGATTCGGTGGACTGATATTTTTTGCCTTTTTCCGCGAAAATTCGAGGAAAGAGACGGGGAAGTTGTGGGCCGAACGGTCGTCGTGAACAAGCCATGGCATTTACAAAACTCTCGATCGAAGCCGCAGGTGCTGATGCAACCCGCGGCTCATTTCCCCCATCTGAAACCGACGTCTGGACCATCTTCAGAGCCCTGAGAGATGCACGCAGCGTGTTTGGTCTACGTCCTGGCCACATACAGACACTTCAAGCAATGCTCAGTTTTCTGAAACCTGGCCATGGCGAAACGGTTTTTGCGTCTAACAATTCACTTTGCCAGCGCGTTGGCGGAATCGACGAACGGACACTCCGGAGGCACATCAACCGCTTCGTTGAACTCGGATTCATCAAGCGCAATGACAGCTCGAACCGAAAGCGCTACCGCGTTCGCTCATCCGGCGGGGAGTGCATCAGTTATGGATTGTCTCTCACCCCCCTGCTCCAACGTGCGAGCGAGCTTATAGCCATCGCGCAAGAGATGGAGAATAACCGGCGAGATCGGATATTTGTCCGCAAACAGATCCTTACAAAGCTCGCCCATTTGGAAGAGCACGATCCTAGCAACGCATTCATCAACCACGCACGGAAAGCTCTACGCAGGAAGCTGAGCCTCCCCGAATACCACGCTCTGCTCGCCAATACAGATGCAGAATGCCAGAGTTTGTCTACCCCGGATGACCCGCCTGAAACTATGGAATTGCCCGCCAATGACGGACAAACTGTCCGGCATCAATCTAAGTCTGAAGAAGAAAAAAAAGATTTAGATAGCAACATAGGCCTTGAGGCCCTGAAACCAGACTTGCTGACCTCAGTCTGCGATCAGGCGACATCGTTCTCCACAGAGAGACTTAGAAACTGGTTGGACATTGAAAACCATGCTCGAACACTTGCACCCATGATGGGCATTCACCCAGAGACTTTCGAGAAAGCCAAGAATGCTGTAGGAGCTCAGAAAGCGTCATGCGCGATCTTCATCATGCTACAGCTTGGAAAACGCATCAGGGATTTTGGAGCGTATTTTCACAGTATCACCCTGGGTCAAAGGCAAAACCAATTTGATCCATTAGCTTTGATCAAGCGACTGTCCGAAAACAATGAGCGAACTGTCTAATGTCCACCGCGGTGGACTTCGAGCGAGAAGCGGCGCTTGTGGCAACCAAAACTGTCCAAACGCACATAGCGGCGCGTGGTGGTTCTTCAGTTTATCTCAGACCAGCAGATGTCCACCGCGGTGGACAAGTGACACACGAGCAAGCCTTGATGAAAATCTGGCCGCTCATGGAAGAAATCGGCGGCCAGGCATTACACCCTAAATGCCTAAAGTTATTGTGGAAGGTCACCGTCTCCAAAGAGGTTTGGAAAGAGCCGCTCTCGATAATCCAACGGAAACGCCAACCGAACCGGCGTCTTCGGCGAGGCGGACGTCATGTATCCGGCGGCGGTCAGTTTACTCAGCGTGTTGCGAGCAGTACGCTCGGACGTCTTGAGCACAATCTGCGCATCGCCTCGTTCCAGTGCCCCATGACGAAGAACCGCCGAGATTAGTTCCGGCGCTCGCTTGTCATCGATGGTATCTGCAACAAGACGACGATACCGTTGGTCCAATCCGCCGAGATCGAACAATCTTGCTGAGAAGCTGATCTGGTCGAGCGTCACCTTTAGGAACCATTCACTAAACGTCTTCAGTGCCGCTTCTGACAGGTTCCCCCGTCCGTCGCGGTCTCCGCGGCGTGGACTGTCGGCCAGATCCATCATCCGTTTGTACTCGCCCCGATCGGTTAACCCGCGGGCCAGCCCACGTGATACGGACCAGAGCCCTTGGCCACCAATCCCCGCTGTGAGGCCCATGGCATGAGACATCAGTCTGCTGACACGGCCGTTACCATCCGGGAAAGGGTGGATGTAGTTGAGCCGGTGATGCGCAGAGGCGATCGCGATGATCCGTCCGCTCGAAGACCGCGCCGCAATCTGAAATCGTTTGTCGAAATGGTCCATGAATGCGGCGACGCGCGACGATGAAGGAGGTAGGTGGCGCCCGACCGCAACTTCCCGATCATCATCCTGGCGCATGCGTCCCGGAACGATGGGCTCTTGTGTGCCGTCGGGATGTTCGATGACCCGAAACTCATCCGGCATCTCGTCGTAGAAGCTCTTATGGACCCAAGTCAGGAATTCGACGGATGTGGGGCGGGGCAGGGTGCCCTTGCGATGCATCTCGTCGATGGCCCGTTGAACGATGACGTGCGCCCGGGCCTCAAGGGCGAGGGGACGGGTTTCTTCCTCAAGCTCGGCACCAGCCAGCGCCCTTTCGATGTCGCGGGGGCGCGTGTTGTGTCCTTCGATCAGGTTGGAGTAGTAGCAGTTCATCACACGGACGAGATCGGCAAGTTCGGCTGCGCTGTCAGGATGCAACCCTTGTCCCAGCCCAGTGGCTTCCCTCTGGATGTCGACCGAAAGGTCTGCCAGTTCTGTAGGAATATGCTCCTCGAAGAAGCAGGGTTCGATCCTGGCGGGTGTTTCCAGCATTTTTGCCGATCTTCCATGTTTGCAAAGTAATTGAAAAATAAACACATTTCGTACTTTCAAGCAAGGTTTTGCCGATATGCGTTGCCGATCTTGCCTGCCGATCTGGAATTGCTGCATGAAATCAATGGCTTCGGCAGAAGGGCCGGGCTTTTCGGTTTTGTTGTGTGCCCAAAGGGGCCGGAAAAAGAGAAAGTGTTCTTCGGGTTTTGTGACTGACGGATGAGGGCCTTTGGGGTCCCTCAGATGGGTCCGGGCCGGGTTCCGGTCTGCCGTTCCGGATGAAGGGCGCTCCCATGCAAACAGGTGTCTTGCGCGTGCTCCGCGCAACCGCCGCCTCCTGGTGGCGGCATAGAGGGCTGCGCCGAACTGGCCAGACGGCGCTGGCACAGCGTCTCGAACGCCAGACCGTCCTGCGTGATCTCGGCTATCTGAAGCAGGCGGCGTCATTGCCAAACGCGCATGTGATCTGCGGGGATGGCGGGACATTCCTCCATCTCGGTTGGACCACCGTTTCGACTCTCGCGCCCATCGAGCGCTTTCCCTTGGCCGCCCTCGCGGTCGCACGAGGAACGCCGTTCATCGATATCCGATCCGTCACCGATGTCACCGCCTTCGCGAACTTGCCGTGCGTGGCGCGGGACGGATCGGTCGACCCTGACCCTTGCGGTCCTGGCAGGTCCGTCTCGCTGACCACCTACATCGACATGGTCGAAGGGCTCGGCGCCAGGATCATCAACGATCCGAGGCCCCGTCAGTCAATCTGATCACCACTCCCTCTCATCAACACTCGAAAGGACGCCAGCCATGGCCCGATCCCGCACGCCCAAATTCGATGCCTCCGAGGTCATCACAAACGAAATCATCCGCATCATCGAGCGCGGCGTCCTGCCGTGGCGCAAGCCATGGACCGCAGGTGGCAGCTCTCGTCCCCTGCGCGTGGGCGGAGAACCCTACCAGGGAGTGAACAACTTCCTGCTGACGATGCGGACCGTGATGGCGGGCCACAGCTCTCCCTTCTGGATGACGTTGCCGCAGGCCAATGCCTTGGACGCAAAGGTCCGCAAGGGCGAGAAATCCTCTGTCGTCGTCTATTACGGTCAAAGCCGGAAAGACGCGGGCGGCGATGAGCATGACCGCAGCGACGGGGATGATCACTCCGAGGAAGCCCGCATCTTTCGCTTTCAGAAATCCTACCGCGTGTTCAATGCCTGCCAGATCGATGGCCTGCCCGATAGCTTCTTCCCCGACCCGGAGCCCGCGCCCGAGCATCCGCCGTCCGAGCCCATCCCGCATATGCAGGCGTTTTTCGATGCCCTCGATATCACGACCGTCTTCACGGGGACGGAAGCCTACTACCTGCCGCCCGTGGACAAGGTGTTCATGCCGTCGATCGCGCGGTTCGAGAACCCGCGGAACTTCTACGGGGTCTGGGCGCATGAGCTGGCTCATGCCACAAAAGCTCCCCATCGACTGAAGCGTGATTTCGGTCTCTCAAAGTTCGGTAACACCTCATACGCGCGCGAGGAGATCGTCGCCGAACTGACCTCGGTGTTTCTTGGGCAGACGCTCGGCTTTACGGCGCATACGCTCGAGATGAACGCGGCCTATCTCTACAACTGGCTGCGCGTTCTGCGCTCTGACAAGAACGCGATCTTCAAGCACGCCGCCGATGCGCAGCGCGCATGTAATTATCTGATCGCCAGATCAGAGGCGGGCAGGGCAGAGCGCAGCGCCAAGGCCGCTTGACCTATGCTTTGCCGCAAAGCAGAAAATGGCAGCTGTGAGCCCGAGTTGTGGTGTGCTGCAAATCCGTAAGATGTCCGCTGCTCGTCCGTGGGCCGTTGGTCTGTTCATGCTCTCGGTGGGTGGTCATCTGAAATTTGGACCTATTTAACTAAAAGCATACAAAACGCAGAATTGAAGTTCTGCATATGAAACAAGGAAAAACTCATGACTTCTTTTGATCTTTCGCGCCGTGGATTGATTCTGGGCGCCGCGGGTGGCGCCGCCCTTCTTGCCGCCGGACGCCCACACCCCCTGCAAGCCGCGGGCCATGCAACGGCACCACTTCCAACCTTCTATGATCGTATGGTAGGCAATCTGCGCGTGACGACATTGCTGGACGGGTATTTCAAGCTCGATCAGAATCTTGTGACGAACCTCGGGGACGAGCAAATCGCGGAAGGAATGAAGGCGGCCTATCTTGACCCCGCGAATCCGATTCCGCTGGCAATCAGTACTCACGTCATTCGCCAAGGAGACCAGGTCAGCTTGGTCGATGCTGGTGCGGGCAGTGCCTTTGGACCAACAGCAGGCAGGTTGCGCACATCGCTGGAGTTGCTTGGCGTTGCACCTGAAGACGTGACGCGCATTGTGTTGACGCACATGCATCCGGATCACATCGGGGGATTGATCGCAGATAATGGCCCGGTCTTCCCGAATGCATCGTTGCATGTCAGCGAAACCGATCATGCCTTCTGGACGGACGAGATGATCGCATCGGGTGCGCCGGAGTCTTCGCAAGGTTTCTTTGCCTTGGCACGTGCTGTCAGCGAGGCCTACACTCAGCGGACCGAAATGTTTGGCGACAATACCGATCTTGGTGGCGGCCTCACCACTTTGGCAATGCCGGGGCATACCCCAGGACACAGTGGGGTCCGTGTGTCGGATGGCTCTGATCAGTTGATCATATGGGGAGACAGCACAGCTGTGGCGTCGCTGCAGTTTAGCCACCCTGATGCCGGTATCGCCTTTGACGCAGATGGCGTGCAGGCCGCCGAGACGCGCCGCCGTGTCTTGGATATGGTGGTTGCCGACAAGATCGCCGTTGCGGGCACCCATTTGCCGTTCCCTGGTATCGGTCATGTCGAAGAAAAAGACGGGGCCTACGCTTGGGTTCCAGAAGAATGGCAGCACATATAAAGCAGTCGTCCCACCAAGCTGAGAGCTGGTCGCGGATTTTCGGACCGGTCGTTACACTTAGGTAGCTACTCAAGACCTCGGCGAAGATGACGAACCGGACACGCTACGCCTGCTGAATGGCGCTGTCGGACCAATTCCAATTTGTCCGACAGCGCTACTAGGGCGACATCATGCTGACAACCCGCGCGATTGGTTCCCAAGGGTTCGGGCACGAGAAAATGCCCTGTCAGAGATGTCAGATTTTTCAAATTCACGAAAACAAAACAGCACATTGCGCCACCCCTCTTTGTTCCAGCCTAGATTTTCGTCATCCCGTCGGATCTCAATGAGGTGTAGAGGGCCGTGCCTAGGATCTTGTCATCGCCATGATCTTTTCTTTTTGAGCCGGTTGCATATTGGCGAGGAAATCATAGGCATTGTCATTGCCGAAGCGGACAATCGAATTGGTGACGCGAACCGCAGTTTCGTCCCGCTGAGCGGACTGTCGGAACTGTTTGGTTCGGGCAGGTTTGGACCGGGTTTTCCGACATGCGGAAAAGAAAAAGCGGGCTTTGAGAAGGGTGTTTTAACTTCTCAAAGGAGATCCCCATGTCCATGACCGTTCAACCCCTGCCAGACCGTCCGGATCCGACCGTGATCGCGGCGCAGAACGACGCGTTTCGCAAGCTCGCATGCCTTGGAGTGCCGCCCGCGCGGCCCATCCAGGGCCGGATGCATGTCACCCGCGCGCTTATGGAGGCCGGTGACGGCTTCATGGCCGAGGCGGTGAAGGCGACCGGTGAGTTTGCCACATTCGAGCCTGAGAATGATCCCGAGGGATGGCACGATTTTGGCGCGGTCGAGATCCGGGGCGAGACCGTGTTCTGGAAAATCGATCTCTATGAAGCAGACTCGGATTTCCGCTACGGGGCTGAGACCCCGGACAATCCCGCCACCACCATGCGCGTGCTGACCATCATGCTGGCGCGCGACTGGTAGGGCAGGGGACACCCCCTGCTGAAACCCCAGGCGATGAAGGCCCACTGACCCCTCAAAGGGAGAGTGGGCCTTTTGTCGTGGTGATCCCTGAAGCCGGGGATTGGTCACGCGGGTGAAGGCGCGGGCCACACCTCACCCACCTGGAAGGATACCCCATGACCACGAACTTTGCCCCTCTCACCGTCGCCATCGGCGATCTGGTCCCGCATCCCGCCAATGTGCGCAGCAACTCGCCGGAAACCTATGATCCCGAGAACATCGCGCATCTGAAGGCCAGCATCGCCGTTCTGGGCCTCTTGCAGCCGATCCTGGTCCAGAAGTTCGACGGCAAATACGCCGTGCTGGCCGGTGGCCGGCGGCATGCCGCGCTGAAGGAGCTGGTCGCTGACAAGGCCATCAAGGGCTTCACGGCGAAGACCAAGGTGGACTGCCGCCTTGTGCCAGAAGACTGCGACGTCACCACGGCGCTGTCGCTCGCCGAGAACGTCACCCAGGCGCCGATGAACGCCATTGACGAGTTCGAGGCTTTCGCCCGGATGATGGAGGTCGATGGCCAAACGCCCGAGACGATCGCAAAGACCTTCGGCACCACGGTGGCCGCCGTGAAAGGCCGGTTGCGCTATGGCCTTATCCACCCCGACATCCGCGCCGCGGCCCGGGGCAAGGTGATCACGCTCGACACGATGAAGGCCTTTGCTGAGCATCCAAGCCAGGAGGCGCAGCGCGAGGTCTTCGAGGCGCTCACGAAGGACGGCGGCTATCTGCAGGCCTATACCGTCCGTCAGGCCCTCAAATCCCGCGGCGTGCAGGTCAGCGACGATATCGGGGCTTTCGTGCGCGTGGACTACGAGGCGCGTGGCGGTGCCGTCGCAGCCGATCTGCTGGATGAGCATTCCGTGCTTGAGGATGCGGCTCTGGTCGAGACCATCTTGCTCGAGAAGCTTGGTGCAGCCGCCGAGGACGCCCGTATGAGGCTGGGCTTTGCTTGGGCCGATGCGATGGTCCGCTATGATTACGCGACCATGGCCGATTACGGCCGCGTCTATCCCGGCCCGATCGAGCCTGATGAGGCTGCGCAAAAGCGCGTGGATGAAATCACCGCCGAGCTTGAGAAACTGCAGCTCGAGATGGAGGATGAGGGGCTCGAGGACGGTGCCTACAACGCCCTTTACGAGCGCGTGGACGCCTTGGAAGAGGAAGCCCGCGATCTGCAGGAGGCCTACAGCGCCGAGGACCTCGCCCGCGCTGGTGTGATTGCCTCGTGGCAGGGTGGGCAGATCACGCTCCATATTGGCCTCGTGCGCCCGGAGGACACCGTCAAAGAGGAGGGTGCGCGCGGCTCCTCGGCTAACCCGACTGGGGAGGAGGCCCCAGACGCCGGAGAAATCACCTATCCAGCCTCGCTGGCAGAGGACCTCAAGACCGAGCGGGCCATGGCCCTTGGCGCCGCGATGGCGCTGCATCCGGAAGCCACGCTCGATCTGACGCTCTTCAAGCTGGTCAGTGACGTTCTGGCCAGCGGCATGAGTGTCACACAGGCGATCAAGATCGATGCCCGCAAGGAATACCGCAGCCATGCCAAGATGGACGAGATCGACGAGACCTCGCTTGAGCAGGTGGCGGCGGCGCATGATGCGCTTGACCTCTCCTGGCTCGATGATACCCGCCCGCCCGCCGATCAGTTCGCGGCGTTTCGCGCGCTGAAGACTGGGGAGAAGGCCAAGCTCGTGGCCTATGCCACGGCCAGCACCACGCAGTCCTGCTTCGCGCGGGACCGCCAGCGCGACAGCCTGATGCATGCGTTCGAGATCGAGATCATGCCCGACATCCGCGCCCACTGGACGCCGAATGCGGCGCTCTTCAACCGCTTCAAGAAGGCCTGGCTCCTGAAGATCCTCGGTGAGGATCTGGGTCTCGCCCAGGAGGCTGTGACGCTCGCCTCGTCGAGCAAGAAGGAGATCGTCGCCTTCTGCGACAAACTCTTCGCTGAACCCTTCGCCACGCTCACCGACGCGCAGCGCGCTGCCGTGGCCGCCTGGTGCCCGCCGATGATGCAGACCGCCGGTGTCGCCTGTGATGAGGCGGAGCCCACTGCGGAAACCCCGGAGCCTGACAGCGAGGTCGCGCAAGCGGCCTGAGCCATTACGCGACCCGCGCGTGGACCACGTCGCCCGCGCGGGTCGACCCTTCCAAACCGAACAGAAAGACATCCCCATGGCTATTCTCAAGTTCTCTGCCTCCGCAGTTGCGGCGCAGATCGCCCATGCGCGCGCCTGCAAAACCTTCCTGCCCAACTGGAACGGGCCCGTGGACAGGCCCGCCCTGATCCTGATCGTCGGCAATGGTGTGCATCTGCGCTCAAACGGCATCGATGGCACGACCACCCGTATCGTCACCACCGAACAGGCCGATCCGTCCTTCGCCTTCGCCGACGGCATGAACCCGTTTCGGGACACCGACTGGATGGCGCAGCGCCGCATGGCGTTTCGCGATCTGACCGGCCAGTTCTACACCGACACCCTGGATGACGTGCAGGTGCTCATCGACCGGGGGCGGGGGGCCATCCGGCTGGCCACCGATGGCCACAGCATCCGCGTCTTCGTGCGCCGGGCCTCGGACTATCTCATCGGCGGGACCTACGAGGTGCCCTCGGGCCTCGGCGGCACCTTCCGGGTCATCCTCGAGGATGCCTGCGACACCTTCGCGATCGTGCAGAACTGCGGCAATTGCGAGGATTTCGACGCCATGCAGCCCTACCGCGTGCCGCTCGATGCGCTGATGGAAATCGATGACCGGAGGGCGGCGTAACGCGCCCTTTCTCAAACAAGCATCGCCAATACCCTGCCAGGCCTGCGGCCTTCTCGGGACATTGGCGACAACAATTCCCCCAATTAGAGAAAGGACTCTGAGATGGGATGGCTCTTCTACACCGACCGCCGCGTCAAAACCTACGCGGATGAGAAAGCGGAAATCGCCCGGCTCTGCACCTCTCATGGCGACACGCGCAAAACCGAACTGGTCAAAGCCTGCAAGGTCGGCTCCACCTGGTATGCGGCGGCAAGGGTCACCAATCTCGACGGCACCGCTGTCGAAGACGCGACCTATGTGACCGATGTGGATGGCTCCATCACGTTCGGGGCTGTCTTCCTCACCCGATATGATGACGGCTGCTGGGGCTACAAGGACATGGAGGAAAGCGCTGGCCCGAACGAGTCTCGTGCTCCCCTTGCGTTGATCGGGCTCCTCTCCAACCTGAAAGACCCGGACAGCTACGCCCAGGACTGGCGCCAGCGCTGCCGGGATTGGGCTGCGATCCCGGACTACGAGGAAGGCGACAAGATCAGGCTCGCCACCCCTGTGACGCTCACCGATGGCAGCACTTGCCAGATCGTGACCGCGACGCACTACAGGCGTGGGCGGCAAAAACGCCGCTGCTACCGCATCGAGGAAACCGGTGGGCTCGTACGCCTGTCGAAGGCCTCGCTTGCGGGCTCGGAGCTGCTCAGTTTCGCGAAGGGTGCGGCCAGTCCTGTGCTGGCGGAGTATCTCGCGGGGCGAGACTAGGTGCTGCGCCGGACGGTTCATCGACCTGCCCGGCGACAGCAGATCCTGCGGCTTATCTTGACAGAGCAATGCAAATGCATTACCTATCGCAGGCAGCAAAGACCCCCATTCTTTCAGGAGACTGCCATGACAGCGCTCGCACAAGATGTCTCGAAACTCACGGATCGGTATCAGACGACCGTGCCGGCGGGTGTGCGCAAGCAGCTCAAGCTGGGCAAGGGCGACCAGATTCGCTACTGCACCGAGCCGAGTGGCAGGGTCTATATTGAGCCCGTGCGCAGCGACGAGGAAGATCCTGTGCTCGGCGCCTTTCTCGATTTTGTCGAGGCCGATATCAAGGCGCATCCGGACCGCATTCGGGCGTTCGATGGGGCTTTGCATGACCGTCTTGCAGCACTGGTCGGAGACGTTGACGTCGATCTCGATGCGCCGCTATCGCTCGAGGATGAATGAGCGGCGATAGCGTGCCCGCTCAAGCGCCCCTTGTCGTAAACGGATGGTCGATTTATGCGCATCCGCTCTTTCTGGACCAGCTCGAAGGGCTGACCCTGGAGGTCGAGGCGCGTAAGGCACGCGATCCCAAGACCTGGCGCAAGAAGAATTCCACGAAACGGCTGGCCGCCATCTTCAAGCTGGTCACCGAGGCCATACCGGCAGATCCGGGTGCCGCCGCCTTCCGGCAAGGCGGCACACTCGGCGATCACCGCAAGCACTGGTTCCGGGCGAAATTCTTCCAACAGTATCGGTTGTTCTATCGGTTCAACAGCGATGCGAAGGTCATCGTGGTGGCCTGGGTGAACGACGACAAGACCCTGCGCGCCTATGGCAGCAAGACGGATACCTATGCGACGTTCAAAGGGATGCTGGAAGATGGCAACCCACCTGACAATTTTGACGCGCTCCTGAAAGAAGCCGCGGCGGCGGACAAGCGGTTCGAAACTTCCCTTGAAGCGGCGCCCGATCGGTAAGTGGCCTAGGATGATTTTCTGCGACCCTAACGGCACCGCCGTTTACGGTATCACGCAAGGTGATGTAACCTCACGCCTTAACACGGTTGGAGAAAACGCAATGGACGAAACGGGAAAGGAAGGGCCACTTCTTGGTCTCGATGAGCAATGCGCGTCCCAGATGAAGCGGGGCCGTTTGCCAGTCGCGGTGCACGTTGCAGACATGCCCCATGGCCTTGGCAAGCTTCTGGATAAAGCTCTCGAGGAGCATTTCCATGGCCGCTGAAGCGAATTCTTATGACGCCTGGTTTTGCGCGCAGGTGCAGGCCGCGCTGGAGGATGCACGCTCGGGAACATCTCAGGTTCAGGTGATGCAGGCCGCACAGGCATTGATTGATGCGAAACGGGAGGTCGAAGCCAAGTCCTGACCAAGCCTTGGAGGTCAGCGCGGTCTGACCCCCGTCACCATGAAAAGCGAAAGCGGGCTTTTTGTCCTTTGGAACTCAGACCCTGATCCAAAGGAAAATCCCATGTCCAAGCCCAATCCGGCAAGCCCGGCTCTCTCAACCTCCGACGCTGATTTCACCTCTGCGCTGGCGCAGATCGGCGCGGAGATCGACCATCAACCCCTGCGCAGTTCAGCGCTGGCGCGCATCATGCGCGAGACGTTTCATGGCAGCGATGCCGGGGGCGCCTGGGACTGGCGCATAGCCTATGACCTGATGCAGGCCGCAGCCATCCAGGTTGTGCTGCGTGGGGACGGCGCGGCAGGTGACTTCGCTGCTGCAAAGCTGCTTGCCTCACGGCTGCTGACGGAAACCCGCCGCTCCGAGCAGCAGATCCGGCTGCAGCAGTTTTCCACGCCGCTGCCATTTGCGGCGCTGGTCTTGCGGGCCGCGGCGATCCGCAAGGGCGAGACCGTTCTGGAGCCCTCGGCTGGCACCGGTGCCCTGGCAGCTTTCGCCGCCCGGGCTGGTGCCACGCTTTTGCTCAACGACATCGACCCCTTTCGCCAGTGCCTCCTGCGGGCCCTCTTCGGTGGCGATGTGACGGGCCATGACGGTGAGCATATCGACGATCTGCTGCAGACGCCGGTTCTACCCGACGTCGTGGTGATGAACCCGCCCTTCGCCTCCTCGGTCGATCGTTCCCGCGACAAGCACATCGCTGCAAAACATCTCATCGGGGCTGCAAAGCGTCTCGCGCCCGGCGGGCGGCTGGTGGCGATCATGCCGCCGGGATTCACGCCCGAACGCGATGCCGCGCATTGGTCCCGCGCCTGCGGTCTCCTGACGCCACGCTTGGCGCTGACGATGCCGGGGCAGGTCTACCGCAAGCTCGGCACCTCTGTCGAAACCCAGCTGATGGTCTTCGACAAGGTGCAGGAGGACGGCGAAATGATCCGCGCCGCGGTTCAGGATCTGGAGGAAGTCCTTCCTTTCGTTGACGCCGTGGCCGCGACCCGGACCGAGATGCGCCCAGTCCAACGGGCGGCAGCGATCCCTCATACTCGGTCGAGCGTTCCATCATCTGCCCCGCGCAAGGCCGCCGCTGCGCCTGTCGCCCCCTCCAAACCCCGGGCCAAGGCCGTTGTCCCGCTCAGCTTCACAAGCCTTCAGACCCCGCGCGACAACACGCCCATCTCGGACATCTATGCGCGCTACCGTCCGCAACGGATCGAGATTGCGAGTGCGCAGGAACATCCCACGCCGCTCGTTGAAAGCATCGCAATGGCCTCGGTTGCCCCGCCCATGCCCTCAAACACGGGCAGTGATGACTTGCGACTGCCCGCGAAGCTGATCGAGGAGGGTCACCTCTCCGAGGCGCAGCTGGAAACCATCATCATGGCGCATGACGCCCATGGGCGCGACCTGCCCGGTCGGTTCACTATCGATTACGACCAGACCAAGCTGACGCGCGCCGATGATGACCAGGATGCACGTGCCTATCGCCTTGGCTATTTCCTCGGCGACGGCACCGGTTGCGGCAAGGGCCGCGAATGCGCGGGGCTCATCCTTGTCAACTGGCTGGCCGGGCGCAGAAAGGCGATCTGGGTCTCCAAATCCGCCACGCTTATTGAGGACGCGATCCGCGACTGGACCGATCTCGGCGGCTCGCCTGCCGACATTCAGCCGCTTTCCAAATGGAAATCGGACCAGCCGGTCCCGATGGGCGACGGTATCCTCTTCGTCACCTACGCCACGCTGCGGTCCGCGGGCAAATGCGGCACCACGCGACTGAGCCAGATCCTCGAATGGATGGGCGCGGAGTTCGAAGGCGTGCTGGCCTTTGATGAGGCCCATGCCATGCAGAACGCAGCAGGGTCCGAGCAGGGCAGGGGGGTCAAACCCTCCCAGCAGGGCCTTGCTGGCCTGCGGCTGCAACTGGCAGCACCCCGCGCCCGCGTCTTCTACATCTCGGCCACGGGTGCCACGAGCGTGCACAATCTCGCCTATGCCGCGCGGCTGGGGCTCTGGGGGCAGGGCCCCGAATACCCCTTCCCAAGCCGCGAGAGTTTCGTTTCTGCGATGGAAGCCGGCGGCGTGGCTGCCATGGAGGTGGTCGCGCGTGATCTTAAGACGCTCGGCCTCTACACGGCGCGCGCCCTCAGCTTTGATGGCGTGGAGTATGACGTGCTCGAACACGCGCTCACCCCGGCCCAGATCGAGATCTACGACGCATACGCGGGTGCGTTTCGGACGATCCACCACAATCTCGAAGCGGCGTTGACTGCGACCGGCGTCAACGATGCCTCGGGCGAGACCAATGCGTCGGCAGCACGCGCCTCGGCCAAATCTCGCTTCGAGAGCACGAAGCAGCGCTTCTTCAACCATCTCCTGATGGGCATGAAGGCTCCAAGCATCATCCACGCCATCAAGGACGATCTGGCAACGGGCAAGGCTTGCGTCATCCAGGTGGTTTCGACAGGTGAGAGCCTGCTGAAACGTCGACTTGAGACAATGGACCCGGAGGATGAACTCGTTGAGGGGGCCTTGACGCCGCGCGACTATGTTCTGGGCTACCTCGAACAGGCCTTCCCGATTCATGCGCAAAAGCTGGTCGAGATCGACGGCAACATGGTGGCCGAACCTTTGCGGGATGAGACCGGCGCGCTCGTTGTCTCGCGCGAGGCGCTCGCCCTGCGAGATGCGGCCATGATGGAGTTGATGACGCTCGCCCCGATCCCTTCGGCGCTGGATCAGATCCTCTGGGCCTTTGGCGACGAGGCCGTGGCAGAAGTCACGGGGCGGTCCATCCGGCCCCTCAAGTCCGAGGATGGTCATCTCTTCATCGAAAAGCGCGCCGCCAGCAGTAATTCATCCGAGACCCAAGCCTTCATGGACGGCGAGAAGGATATCCTTATCTTCTCCGATGCAGGCGGTACGGGCCGGTCCTATCACGCGGCGCAAACGGCGAAGAACCAGAAACGGCGCCGGCACTACCTGTTGGAACCCGGCTGGCGCGCCGATGCGGCCATCCAGGGGCTGGGCCGCACCCATCGCTCGGCCCAGGTCAGCGCGCCCTTCTTCCGCGTCTGCACCTCGGATGTGCATGGCGAAAAGCGTTTCACCTCGACGATTGCCAAACGCCTCGACCAGCTGGGGGCCTTGACCAAGGGTCAGCGCGAAACCGGCTCGCAGGGCATGTTCCGCGAGGAGGACAATCTGGAAAGCCCGATCGCGCGGGCCGCACTACGTGGGTATTTCGCCGATCTTGCCGCCGGACGCGCTGAGGCGATGAGCTACGAGAGCTTCACCGACTGGACGGCCCTGCGGCTGATCGACAAGGACGGGGTGCTGCTCGAGGAGCTGCCGCCGATCCAGCGGTTTCTCAACCGGGTGCTTGCCCTTCCCATCCACATGCAGAACGCGCTCTTTGCCGAGTTCATGCGTCGGATCGCTGATCAGACGGAACGGGCGCGCGCGGCGGGCACGCTCGATCTCGGCGTGGAAACCCTGCGCGGCGAAAAGATCGAGCAGGTCTCCACCGAGGATCTCTGGACCTGCCCGAAATCCGGGGCGGTGACGCGGATCATCGGACTTGAGGTGACGGACCCGGTCCACGTGCTGTCGGCGGATGACGCCCTGTCGCGCAATCCCGACAAGCTACCGATGGTTAACCGTGCTTCGGGACGCGCAGCGCTCATCTCGGCGCGCCCCATGCAGATGTATGACGAGGACATTGTCACGCTGATGCGCAAGGCGGTGCGGCCAAACGGGTCCAGCTATCTGGAGGAGACGCGGTTCGAGTCCTCGGCCTGGGAAGACATCGGAAGGCCTGAGTTTGCAAGGCTTTGGGATGCCGAGGCTGCGTCCCTGCCAAAAACCACCACGATCAAGCTCTACCTGCTGACCGGGCTCTTGTTGCCTATCTGGAAGGACATTCCGACCACCAATGAGCGCATCTACCGGGTCACGCCCGACGGGGCGACCGCGATGATCGGGCGGACGCTGAGCGAAGAAGGGGCGGCCGCGCTGCGCGCCCGCTTCCTCGTCTCCAATCCGCAAACACCGCAGGAGATGCTGACCGCCGCCCTCGGCACCACCGCGCCGGTCGATCTGGGCCGGGGTCTGACTCTGACCCGTCGTCGTGTCGCAGGCGAGATGCGCCTTGAGTTGGGCGGTGCGGATCGGGGCATGATCGACGGCCTCAAGGCCCTCGGCTGCTTCACGGAGATCATCGCCTTTCAGTTGCGGGTGTTTCTGCCGCACGGGGACGGGATCGACACAGCGGGCATCCTCTCCCGGATTGTTGGAACCGGACCAGACGCCACTTGGGACGTAACTTCAGTGGCAGCAGAATAGGCGAGGGGACGATCATGACTCTCGGAGAGATCAAAGCCGCCATCGATGCAGGTCAGACCGTACATTGGGCCAACACCGGCTACCGCGTGCACAAGGACAGCCTCGGCCAATACCTGATCACGTTTGAGCCGAACGGTAGCACCATCGGGCTGACCGACCGGAGCGGGCAGCGGTTGAACGGGGAGGAAGCAGAGTTCTTCATTGCGGGATCGGAGGAGGGCGACGAGAATACCCAGGACAGCCATCCGAGGCCAGACGGGCAGGGGAGGGGCGTCGTACCCGGCGGGAAGGTGGCACAGTCTTTCAGGCGTCAGCGCTAAACTGAAGGTTGGGAAGAAAGGAAAGCGAGCTTTCTGGTTTGTGATCCCTCAAGGGGTCGAGAAAGCAATCCCGGATGCGCTGGCAAGAACGTCAGGCACCGAACAATCTGAAAAGGAACCATCCCATGTTCGCAGGAACCCTCACCCGCAATGTCGAGACCGCAGCCGCTCAGTACACCGGCATGATCCACTCGACGCGCTTTGACATCGCCATCCAGTTGGAGGCGCGGGCCAAGATGTCCGAACGCAGCCCGGATTTTGACGTGACGGCAGTCAACAAATCCGGTCGCAAGGTGCGCATCGGCACGGCCTGGAACGAGACCGGCAATACCAGCGGCAACCCCTACGTCTCGATGCAGATCGATGTCGGCTTGGGCCCGTTCCGGGTCAACGCGGTGCAGACGAAAGAGGCGCGCGCGACCCAAAGCGGCGACTTCGAGATCATCCCGCTGGTCTCGAACGGCCTGATGAAGTCCGGCTCGATCTCGGGCGAGTTGACCGCCATGGACGCTGACAACGCCTTCACCGGCTACATCGCCAACATGATGTTCGATCTGGAGTTCATGCTGATCGAGAACAGCTACAAATCCGAGGAGACCCACCCGGATTACCGCGTCGAGGTCAGCTCGCCCCGGGGCACACCGATCCGCGTCGGATCGGCGTGGATGGCCAAAAGCAGCCGCACGGGCAATGACTACCTGTCGCTGCTGATCAACACGCCCGATGGCGATCTGCGCGTCAACGCCGTGCAGAACGAAAAACAGCGCGGCGGGCAGACCTTCTCGATCATCCCGTTCATCGACAGCGGTGAGCAACCGCAGGACGCAGGCGCGGGGCTGTCGCTGGTTGCCTAATCGGCGCGCGAGGGGGAGACGATCTGAACCGAAAGGGGAGCCGTGGGACCACGGTTCCCCTTTTTCTGTACTGGTGTGGTTGAATGAACCCGGCGTACATTGCTGACGTTCGTGTCGCCCGCAGCTAATGCTACCGAAGAGCCCAGAAGATCCAATGCTGCACGTTGCATCAATGTCCGCTCTTTTGCGCAGATGAAAATGTAGGTCTTTTTGTTAAGGAATCTCAAGCCGGTTGGCATTGACGCAAAGCTTTTTGCCCGTAGAAATACGGATTGGTGTTTGCGCCGACACCTGCGATGAATGCAAATGGCCGTCTCATATCCAACAAACTTCTGGCGGAACACTTTGCTATGGGCGCTTGCCGTCATGCTCGCTCTCGGCGGGGTGGCGTTTTTTGAACGACAGAACTTGGTGCGTGAACTGACGATCAAAAGTGAAACGCTGCATCGTCTGGCCTCACAGCGGGCTGATCAGCACGATGCGCATCTGACATCGTTGTCTGCAATTTTTGTGGCTGGTGGGATGGAGCGGCAGGACTTACTGTTAGACGTGGCCGCGACGATCAGGCGGTTTTACCCACGTATTACGTCGGTGAATGTTGTCCCATACGTTCCGTCCCAAACCGCCATAGAAACGCAGCCCGGTCTTTCGTTACAGGCGAGGGAACGCGTCATTGAATTGGCCCGCCGCTCGACCGGGGCTTTGCAAATTGGGCCAATGCCGGACCTGCCGGATCACTATCTGCTAGTGAAACGCACCCCTAATTCTGATGCGGCACGGCACGGTTTAGCGCTGGTGATTGACGCCCGCGCGCTGATTGCCACAGATGATCCGTTTTGGGACACGCCATCAGCTTCTTTGCGTCTGTCGACGCCTGATGGTCAAACGGCATTGGTCGGTGAGGTTTCATCGGGTGAGACTGGGTTTTCCAAACCGCTCGGCAGTGCGTCTCAGCCTTTGGTGTTTGAGACCTCTTTGACAATTGGGCTGTCTGACCTGTTGCCGGTCGAGACAGTGGTCTTTGTTATCGCACTGGTCACGGCCCTCTTTTTGCTGTCAGCCTTCGGTCTAAAGCAACGCGCGCGCACCAAAGATGCAGAAGACCGCGCCAAGCTGAGCGCGCAGGAAACGCGGCTAGCCCACGCCTCCCGCGTGAATGCAATGGGCGAAATGGCCAGCGGCATGGCGCATGAACTGGCGCAACCTCTGACCGCAATCCTGAGTCAAGCGCAGGCTGGCCGCCATTTGGCGCGGCGTGGTGAGGTCGCACGTCTTGGCACTGTGTTGGACGACACGGTATCCCAAGCACAGCGCGCGGCAAATCTCCTTGATCGCCTGCGAAGGTGGAGCAAACCGAACCGTGCCCCGTCTGAGGCCTGTTCCGTCCATGAAGCCGCGCAAAGCGTTAAAAATCTGTTGGCATTGGAGGCCAAGACGAAGGGGGCTGGCATTACCCTGTCGCTGTATGATCACCCACTTTTCATTGACGCCGATCCGGTCGAGTTGGAACAGGTTGTGTTTAATCTGATGCGCAACGCGCTTGATGCCTCGGACGAGGCACAGGTCACGATCCGCACGTATGTCGATGGCCCGTCGGTCATTTTGGATGTCAGCGATACCGGGCCGGGGGTGTCTGACGACCTTAGGCCTCGCGTCTTTGAGCCTTTCGTGACAGGCAAACCGGATGGAACGGGGCTTGGCCTTGCGCTGTGTCAAAGGCTGATTGAGGAAATGGGCGGTGATATCAAGCTGCTCGACGACACCGACCAGACCACGTTCCGTTTGTCCCTGCCGCGCTCAATCAAGACGGTGAGACCATGACCAACCATGTTTACCTCGTTGATGATGATGAGGCTGTTCGCAACGCGCTGAGCCTTTTGTTGGAAACCGTCGGGCTGAATGTGTGCAGTTTTGCCTCGCCCGAGAAATTCCTGAGCCAAGTGGCAGACTTGACGCCGGGATGCCTGATCCTTGACATCAGGATGCCTGCTATTTCGGGGCTGAAACTGCAAGAAAAGCTAACCGAGAAAGGCGTGTCATGGCCCACCGTCATTATCAGCGGACACGGCGATATCGAGGCGTGCAGGCGCGCGTTTCGCAATGGGGCGATTGATTTTCTGAGCAAGCCCGTCGACGAACAAAACCTGATCGACGCAATCCAGAAGGGTCATGCAGAGCTGGAAGCTAACCAGCAGGCTTTGGAAGAACGCGCAGAAGCGGTGGCATTGGTGCGCAATCTGTCCACACGCGAACAACAGGTTCTTGAGATGATCGCAAAGGGTCTGACGACCAAGCAAATCGCTGACGCGCTGACCCTGTCACCCCGCACAGTTGAAAGTCACCGCGCGGCTATTGCGGCCAAAGCGGGCACGTCCTCGGCGGCGGAATTGACCCGTTATTGGTTGGATGCACAGGCAGACTAACACACTTATCAGTAGAACTACGGACACCTTTGCGGATGCTACGAATATCGCCGATCACAGCGGCGAATTAGAACTGGAGCATCAGTTCAACAAAAGGAAATACACAATGATCCGTTCCATCGCACTTGCCACAGCTCTGCTGACACCCGCTGCAGCCTTCGCCCAAGACCTGCCCACAGCTCCTTACTTGCCGCTCGATATGGCAACCACAGCAACACAGGCTGCCGTCGCTGCATGTTCTGCCGAAGGTCACAATGTCAGCGTCGCAATCGTTGCGCGCAGCGGCGAGACCAAAGTGCTATTGCGTGCCGACAACGCGGGCCCGCATACCGTTGGGTCCAGCACAGGCAAAGCGTTCACATCCGCCAGTATGGGCCGTGACACGGCAGGTCTTGCGGGGTTTATCGGTGGTAACCCTGAAAACGGTGGTCTGCGCGATATGGACAGCCGTCTGGTGATCCAGGCTGGCGGCCTGCCCATCCGGATCGGTGGCGCATTGGTCGGTGGCATCGGTGTCGGTGGCGCACCATCTGGCGCAATTGACGAGACATGTGCCCGCGCAGGTCTTGACGCAATCGGTGCTGAGTAAAGTACATGGCCCGTCCCTCGGGGGGCGGGCCCCTCTTTCTGAAAGGCAACATCATGTTTCGTTTCCTGCTGCTCGCTTTGGTAATTGGTTCTTTTGGGTCTGCCCATGCGCAGACAGCCCCGTCAGCATCAGACATTGCGTCCTACACAGGTCTGCATCTTGCCGCCCACGAAGGCGACGTGGATGTAATTAACCGACTGATCGGAGCAGGTGCCGATGTGGACATCCGAGATCGATCCCAGCGCACGCCTGCTCATGTCGCGGCGTTCGCATCACACGATGACGCGCTGACGGCACTTGCAAACGGAGGCGCGGATATGAATGCGCTGGAAAACCGCGTCTATGACGTGCTGACCATCGCCGCTGTCGCGAACGATCCTGAAATGGTGTCACTTGCAATGGAACTCGGGAACGCCCCTGACCTGATCACCAGTGTCTACGACGGGACAGCCCTTATCGCGGCCGCCCACCTCGGGCATCACGACGTTGTTGCACGTTTGGTGGATGGCGGCGCACCACTGGATCATATCAACAATCTGGCGTGGACGGCTTTGATAGAGGCTGTCGTTTTAGGAGACGGCGGCCCAGATCATATCAAGGCGTTGCAAATCCTCGTTGATGCAGGAGCAGATAAATCCATCGGTGATCGCGATGGCGTCACACCGCTGCAACACGCCACGTCGCGCGGCTACGCCGAAATGGTCGAAATCCTGCAATAGGATGTGGGGCAATGACCTTACCAAATCGTGCTATTTTGAAGGCTGCCGTGCCCACCAACCTCAATGCAACCTTCCCATAGCAGCCGTTGGCGCAACCGCAGCGAAAGGGCACTTTGTCCCGCATCCTACCAGTTCGCGCACGGCGCAGCGAAGGTCCGGTCTACAACTTCCCGGCCACTCCATGGCTCTAAGGCTAGTCAGTGAAGACCTGTCTCGCTGACGCCAGTCTCATCCAATCCCGGCCGCCGAACGCGACAAGAGCGAGATATATCTGTGCGGCGTCTACATGCGGTTTGAATACGATGGTCAGTCGCTGACCGGTGCCGCCATGGCGCACCAGCCATCCGTCCAACTTGCCGCTGAGGCGAGCACCAGATTTTGGGTTTGCGGCAATGTTCTGGATAAGGGCATCGATTTCATCTAGTCGACGGCTCGCCGCTGCAAGGTCACCGTCAGTCACGTCGACAATATGATCAACGATACCGATAAGGTCCCGTTCGAAGAACGGATGCCTGATAAATCGCATCAGGTCTTTTTGGCCATCGCCGCAAGATGGGCCCGTGCGCTGGCCGTGACGTCGGACGCTTCGCCGACGGGTTCCCATTGGTCGAGTGGCAGAGACAGGCGGCGTTCCAATTCAGCCTCAAACAAAGACCGTTCACGATCTCGCTCTGCCTTGGCCTTCGCCAATTCACCCGAAACAGCCGCGCTCATATTTGGGTACTCTCCAGCTTCGACCAGTTCCTTGGCAAATGTGTAGGCCGTGTCGGTGAAACTGACAGATTGCTTTTGAACGCTCATGGCAAACTCCTTGGTGCTCCAATAGACTACCGAATTTTGCCGCTTCTGGCAAGCAGGTCGGGCCGACCGAGCGAAATGCGTCAATAGCCTTGCGGCCTCCCCGCTCGGCTGCGCGTGTCGCAGGGGAGAACGGCCCTTCGGTCCGTCGCGCATTCGGCCATGCGGCCTCACCGCGGCGTCGCACCCGGCATCCCGGTTTGCCCGCCTCGCGAGCACGTCCCACCCCGGCCGCTCCGCCGGATTGCGCTCTGGTCTGTTTTGGCCCGAGGCCAAAACGATCCCGCCACTGCATCCGTCTCCCGCGTCCGGTCGGGCCGTTTGCCTGCTCGGGTCGGCCAAACCTACCGTCAAAACACACACACATGAGTGCGGAAGCATATCCTCCGGATGGCCCCCAAATCAGCCCGCGTCAAGGATCGCAAAACTTTTCGGCGAGGGCGGCGCTTGTGGTGCGGGGCGGTCCCGTGCGTGAGCGCGCGCATGTGTCGGGTGCTGCGCGCGGAAAACTTTTGCGCCCGGCAAGCCGGCGGCTGCGCCGTCCCTGACCCGGGCAGATTCGGAAACCAGACATTCGGCCATGCCCCCACACTCACGTGGTGGCTCTATAACCGAACACTGGAGACCAGACATGGCTTACGACACCGCAAACACCTACGAGACCATCGAGCTTTTCGGACTGACCGAGAAGGACGCACAGCTGCCGATCCCGGAGGATCACGTCCTGACCGACCGCATCATCCGCGAGAGCTTCGAGGCTTTGCTCGGGCAATTGCGCAACACCGGCCTCGAAGCGGAGATCGAACCGCTCGCGCACGGGCTCGCGACGATCCTGCAGCGCCGCAAGTTGGCGCTTGGCAAGGAGGTCGACCGCACCGCCGACAAGATCGGCGCCCTGGCAAAATCCCACGATGGATCGGAGATCGCCGAGACCGCCATTGAGGAGGCGCAGGCGCGCTTTGTGCAACTGCGCGAGATCGTCGGCGCCATCGAGGTGATGAGCGAGGCGGCGGCGGAATGCTACGAGATCGAGACCGGTCACGCCTTCATCCCGGCAGCCGGGTCGCGCGCAAGCGTCCGCGCGCAAGAGACCGGGGCGGTCTTCGAGGCACGGCAGCTCCTCGAGCAGCACGACCGCGAAACCGCCGAGAAGTCGAAAGTCGCGGGGGTTCCCCTGATCGTCTCAGGCGCTACCGACTGGACCGATGTCGATGTGGTCTTCAACACGCTCGACAAGGTTCGCGAACGGATCAAGCAGAACCGCAATCAGGAGATCTTCCTCTGCCACAAGGGTGGCAAGCACGGGGCGGAGATGATTGCGGCCCGGTGGGCCCGGGCACGCGGGGTAGCGCAGGCGCGCTTCGATCCGCGCTGGTCAGCGCATGGCCGGGCGGCACCGTTCAAATGCAACGACGAAATGCTCGACGACAAGTTCGCGGCGACGGGGGTTGTCCTCTTCGGCGGCAACGGGGTCGCGCTGAACCTCGGGCAGAAGGCGGAAGCGAAAGGTCTGACGGTCATGCGGGTTGCGGACCCGGCGAAGAAGGCGTCGCAGGATTGAAGAGAGGGGGGCGCGCTTGGCGCGGCCCTTTCGTCATGTCTCATGGCGCGTGCGGTCGGTCACGCGTAATCGGCAGCTCGCAGCAGCCAGCACCGTCATCCTTCTACCCGTTACGTCAGCGTGCGGCCCATCCGCATCGGTACGGGCTGGGGATGGCGCGCACCACACGCACATCGTCAGCAGCGCAAGACGCGAGGGGTCGAGACGTCGCACATGAGGCTGAAGACCTGCACGTCCCTCGGGGCATGTTTCGGAACATCGCATCCACGCGGGCGGGCTCCGTCAGCACCCCGGCAAGGCTCGGCGGGACGCGGACGCGGATGGTGGCGGCTGCGTGATAGCAAGGGTCATCCGGGTCTCTCCTTTTTGCTCATAGATGTGGATCGCACGGGGTCGGCCCAATCGTGCCCTCAGCTCACGCTTCGGCAAGCACAAATACGGCTTCCACGGCTAGCCGCGGACCCTCCGCATTTGCGCTTGCGACCGGCCCTCTTGCCCCCGTGCCGGGTGATCCCCATCGCAACAAGGAGAGACCCAAATGACCAACCACTACATCGCCACCGTCCCCGTCAAGTTCACCGATACCGATGGCCAGGAGCGCACCCGTTTTCAGCGCGTGGGCGCGATGTTCCGCAACACCCGCAACGGGGACGGCTCGGAGTTCTTCAGCCTCAAGCTCGACTTCCCGGTCGCGGTCTCGGAGCTGGTGATGTTCCCACCGAGCGCGAAAGATCCCCAGGACTAAATCCTCTGACGAGGATGGGCCGCCCCAGGACGATCTTGGGGCGGCCCGATCCCTGTTCCAGGGATGCCGGTCCCTGCGCGTTCAACGGACGCACTCCGCCCGGAATGAACAGGCCGCGACAGACCGGCCAGTCAGCCTCAAGGGGGCCATCCACAAAAACCTATCGGCCAGGGCCTCCCGGTTTTTGCGGCAGAGATTTGGGGGCCCAAATCTGGCCCTCCTTGACCCTGCCTGTCCGCCCTGTCGGAGGGGTTTGCGCCCGCCCGCGGTTCCGTCCGAACACATGGGTGTTCGGCCAGACCCTCGGGCGGGGCTGGCGGACGGGACCCCTGGGACAGGTGGGTCGCCCGGTGGTGAGGGCGGCAGAGCCGCGTCCCTGCGGGCCGCGGCGTGAAGCGGACACCAAGGCTGCCTGAGCCTGATTGCGACGTAAGTATATAATTGACAGCTTGGTATATTATCGTAAGGTAGGGGCAGCCTTGGTGGAAGGTGGCAGGAAATAGGGGGTCTTTCTTCGCATGTCTCGCTCAAAACGCCTCATCGATGCGGAGCGCATGGAGATCGTTCGCGAAGCTGCGGAAGGCGTTTCCACTTCAGTGCTGGCGGAACGGTTTGGCGTGTCGGTGCGGGCGATCCAGTACACGCTCAAAGCTGATGCCGAGCGCCAGACCGATACCGCTATTCCGGTCTCAGCAGTCAGTGTGAAGGTCACGGCTGCGGAGCTTGCGGCGCTCGACGAGGTGCTGGCCGAGGCCGGGATCGAGAGCCGTGCCGAGGGGCTCAGGCGGCTCATTCAGGCGGCAGGCGGGGTGTTCGTTCCGGACGCGCAGATGGCAGCAGAGATGGCGCGCTACCGCGCCTCTCTGCACGAGGTCGGCAATGGGGTCGCGCAGATTGCCAAGCAGATGACGCAGGCCAACCGGCAGGGGCAGGGGGCCGTGGGGGGCACGAGTGCCGAGTTCACCGAATTGCGCCTTGCGCAGATGCGCGGGCTGGCGCGGTTCATCCTGGATTCTGCTGACGAGATCGATCTGCTTCTGCGCCGCCGTCGTGATGCGATGCAGCTGCAGGCCACGGCCGCGCTGAGGGAGTTTGCCCATGCGGCTGAATGATGCCGTCCATGCCGTCACGGGCGAGGTCTTCCGGGATGGCTGGAGCCGCGTCCGGGGCTCGATGCAAGGTTTGCACGTGGCCAAGCAGACCCAGCTTACGCGTGCGGCAGCAGGGCATCGGCCAGCGGTCTTCAAGGCGATCCGGGGCGGCGGCACGCATACCAAATCGCAGCTCGCAAACCAGCTCGATTACCTCACCACCAAGTCCACCCATATTGTCGACTCGAGCGGGTTCTTGGATGGCAAGGCGAAGCTCGAGGCGGGTGACATCAAGGACCTGACGGAGCGCTTTGCCAAGCGGTGGGATGCGGGCTTTAAGCCCAAGCTCGGACAGACCACCCACATGCTCATGTCCTTCCCCATCGGCACGCGCGGGGAGGATGTGCGCGACATTGCGACGGATGTGGCCGAGCGGTTCTTCCAGACCGATGCGGGGCATTTCGACTACATCATCGCGGTGCATGAGGACCGCGATCACCCCCATGCGCATCTGGTGCTGAACCGCCGCTCGCAGGAAGGCGAGTTCTTCTTTCTGGGGCGCAACCACCGCTTCAACTACGACGATTTCCGCCTCGCCATGGTCGAGGAGGCGGAGAAGTACGGCGTGCGGCTGGAAGCCACGCGGCGGGTGGAGCGCGGCGTCGTGCATTACCCGGCCCGCACCAGCGAGGTTTATGCGGCGAAAGAAGAGGGTCGCGCGCCCCGCGAGCGCGAACGCGTGGGGCAGGACCTGACCCGGACGCTGGCGGAGATCGTCAACACCAGAACCGTCTACCATTCGCTTGCCGCAGAGGCCTCCCGGGAGGCCCGGGAAGACATCGCCGCGGCACTCTTCCGCGCGGGCGAGGTGCTGGCGCGCGGCGGGCAGGTGGACCGAACAGGAGATGTGTATATGGCCGAGGATCAAAGTTTCGAGGATCTGAGAAGCCTCTATGCCGAGAAGCTCGCGCGGGTGCAGGGCATGATCGCCGAGAAGCCTGACGCGGAACGCCCCGTGCTGGAAAAACGCCTCATCGAGATCCAGACGCAGGTCCAGCACATGCAGCCTCTCGGTTTGCGATCATCCACGCTGTCAGAGACCCCCTCGGAAGGCGGGATCTATTCCGAGGCCAATATCGATGCCAGCCAGCGCGAGCGACTGGCCGAGCCCGACCTGAGATCGCGCATTGACGTAGCACTACGGGGCACCGGGATCAGCACATCGGAAGTGGTGGCCCGGATCGAGACCGGGGCCTCGAGCGCCGCGCTCGAGCATCAATGGATCGCCAATGATCTCTCCAAAGTGGCCGAGACGCGCGATCTGAACCTCGAACGCCGCGCCGATCTGGAACAGGCGCGAGCCATTCTCAACGATGTGCATGTCGAGCTTGGTACGCTGTTGGAGCGCGAGAACGTGCTGCGCCGGGATGGCGTCGTGGAAGCAGAAGCGGTTTGCGAGCGGTTCCATTATCATGAGGGCGCGGTCCGGGCGATGGAAGGGACAATCCGTCAGGAAATGCGCGCAGACGGCCTGACAGCGCAGCAGATCGAGGACCGGGACTGGGAGGTTGTCTCACGGGCGGAGCGCCGGATCGAGACGGAGCAGCGCGCTTATCTCGAGGCACACCCGGACTTGCTCGCACGTCCTGGCGATGTGATCGATCGGTCTGAGCCCTACAGGGAGACCATCACCGATGCGGCCCGCGCCAGCGAGATCACCCGCGAGGTCGACCGGATCATGGAGGGACGCGACATCCGCACGCCCGTTGCAGATGCAGTTACGGATGATTTGCGCGCGCGCTATCCGGACATGCCGTCCCACCTCGCCCGCGGGCTTGGCGCGACCTATGCGGCCGTCGTCGAGATACGCGACACGGAGGTCATCAATCAGGTCCGCCGCGAAACCGAGATGCGCGACGGGCTCGGGTCTGGCATGCGCGACGCACTCCTCGCAGCCCGTGGTGAAACTGCGCCGCAGTCTGGCAGTGCCGACCGCCTCGCAGACGATATTGCGGGTGTCCTGGACCATGAGCGGGCGGGGGAGTTGTCCGCGCCCTTCGAGACCGAGGCGGAGCGGGACGCCTTCCGCGACGAGATCGCGCGGGTGCTTGATAACCGTCAACTTGAGCGGCTCACATCCGGCGATGCCGATGCGCTGGAGAAGGTTCTCGAGGACCGTCTCGACCGGCTCTATGTCGCCAAGGTTTACCTGCAATCGGATGCAGCGACGGCCAACACGGAGGCCTTGCGCCAGGTGGTCGATGATCTTGCCGACACCGAATATGAAAAACACCGCGCGACAGACGTGGATGGCGAGACCGAGCGGGGTCAGGTCCATTGAGCGCCTCCATGGGAAAAGCGCGGATCGCAACCGGCGTCTTGCTGGTGACGCTGGTGACCGGGGCGATGGGCTATACCATCGCCTCGGCGGTGCTGACCTACCAGGACCTTGGTTTCGGGGCCGAGATCGACTTTGCATATATCGCGCAGAACTATCTGGCGATCCTGGACCGCCGCCCGGAGGATGCGCAACTTATTCACCTGATCATCGGCAGCTTCGCTGCCGCCGGCCTGATGCTGAGCCTCGCCCTCTCGGGGTCCGCCCTGACACGCTTTGGCCAGACCCATTGGCAGACCGCGCGCGAGATGAAGGCCAATGGGTTCTTCGGGGCGCCCGGCACCGGGTTCATCCTCGGCAAGCTGGGGCCGCCGGGCTCCCGCGCCAATTACATCTGCTCGAAGGTTTTCCCGCATGCGCTGATCGTGGCCCCCACCGGTCGCGGCAAGACTACGGGCTTCGTCATTCCGAACCTGCTGACCTGGCAAGGCTCCGCCGTGACGCTCGATGTGAAGGGCGAGTGTTTCGAGGCAACGGCCCGGCACCGCGCAGGCCAAGGCGACAAGGTCTATCGCTTTGCCCCCACCGATTGGGAGGGCAAGCGCACCCATCGCTACAACCCGCTCCTGCGCATCCATCAACTGAAAGATCCCGCGCGCCAGCAGATGGAACTGCAGCTCCTGGCGACGCTGTTCCTGCAGAGCGACAATGACCGGGTGCAGGGCCTCCTCAAGGGCGGGATCGATCTCTTCGTGGCGGCAGGGCTCTTGGCCTTCCAGCGCAAGCGCCCCACCTTGGGCGAAATCTATCGGATCGCCGCCTCGGGCGGGAACAAGCAGAAGGAATACTTCGCGCGCGGCCACGAGGTCGACAACAGGGCCGCCAAGCTGATCTTCACCCGGCTGGCCTCGACCAATAATGACACGCTGACCTCTTACGTCTCGCTCCTGATGACCTCGGGGCTCGATCAATGGCAGAACCCGGCCATCGATGAGGCGACGGCAGTCTCGGACTTTGATTTCCGCACGATCCGCAAGAAGCCTTTTTCGGTCTATCTCGTGGTCCAGCCGCTGATGGTGAAACCCCTCGCGCCGCTGATCCGGCTCTTCTTCTCCGATCTCCTCTCGGCGATGCAGGAAAAGGACCCCGGGCCGGATGAGCCGTGGCCAGTGATGATCATGCTCGACGAGTTCAATCGCTTGGGCAAGATGCCCATCGTGGTCGAGAGCATCGAGACCCTGCGCACCTATCGCGGGCATTTGGCTGTGGTCACGCAAACCATCCCCGCCCTCGATGAAATCTACGGCGAGAACACCCGCCGCGCCCTGCAGGGCAACGCGGGCGTGAAGCTCTACCTGACGCCTTCTGATGAGAAGACCGTCGAAGAGCTGAGCAAGGCGGTTGGCAAGACCACGAAGACCGTCATCACGCGCTCCCAGTCCATCGGCAAGAACCCCTTTGAAGGACGCAGCCAGTCCACCCGGACCGAAGAAAGCTCTCTCCTGCCCGAGGATGAGGCGCGCCGCCTGCCGCTCGACGAGATCGTCATGGTGATCGATGCCCAGATGCCGGTCCGCGCGAAGCGGATCCAATATTTTGACGATCGGCTGTTCAAGGCGATCCACGCGGCGCAGACGGGGGAGTTGCCGTTTCCGAAGCCGGGGGGAGGGGGGCCGCAGGGCACGCTGCCGCTGAGTGTGCGCGCCATGCCGATGACGCCGCCTTCGGACGGAGCAGGCGGACCCGACGCCGACGTTGAGGCCGCACGCCACGCTGCTGATGGCCAATCGTCAGGGCAAACCGATGTCACCCCAAAGAAGACTGCGCCTGTCGTTCAAGCCGTAATCGCCGAGGAACAGCGACAGATGGAAATGGATTTTGGGGGCCAGGTTGCGGATGCCGAGACAGTGGGCGTGGATGATGAGGCGCAGATGCGCTCTGCTGTCGATGGATTGGATGAAATGGAAGAGATGCTGCGAGAGGAGGAGGGTGGCAAAAAGCCAATTCACCGGTAGGGCGGTGGGCATGGTCTGACGGTCATAGAGGGCGGACAACGGCCATTCGCTGCAATTCGCGTGTATGACAGCTATTCCACCGAGCTTTCTGATTACTCTGACTTGGTCTGTCCCGCACTAAGGACGTCGAGCAGGGGGCAATCTGGTGTGTCCGAGCCGGTGCAGCGTGCGATTGTCTGAGCGAGCACGGTCTCGATCACTTGGAGATCGCGGATCTTGTCGCGCACTACCTCGAGATGGTGGCGCCCCATCCGCTCGACCTCGGCACAAGTGTGGCTGCCGCGATCGACGAGAGATAGCAGCCCGCGGATCTCTTCCATAGTAAAGCCAAGGTCCCGCGCGCGCATCACGAAGTTCAGCCGCTCCACATGTGCCGTGCTGTAGCGGCGATGGCCCGATGCGGTGCGTGGCGGATCAGGCACCAGGCCGACATTTTCGTAATAACGGATCGTCTCGAGGTTGCAGCCGGTCAGCCTGGCCAGATCGGAGCGTTTGAGCTCGCTCGCGGGGGCGTGATCAGCCGACATGAAATTTCTCCTTGATCCTGTAGCTGCTACAGACCCTATCTTGTCAGTCATCGAACGACAACAGGGTGACACGATGACGATCGAGACGAACGATACCGAACGTTGGGAGGGCGACAGCCCCGACAGGACCGGATGGACCGCCACTGGCGCCGGGGTGCTCGGGGCGCTGGCGATGACCTCCTGCTGCATCCTGCCGCTGGTCCTGGTTAGCCTTGGCGTCACCGGGGTCTTCATCGGCCAACTTACAGCGCTCTACTCCTACAAGTGGATAACCCTCTCCTTCGCCTTGGCGGCGCTCGGCTATGGATTCTGGAAGGCTTACCGACCTGTGTCTGCCGAGGACTGTGGCACCGGGGTCTGCGCGCGCCCGGTGGATCGCGGCCTGATGCGCGGACTGCTTTGGGGTGCGCTGGCCGTGGTGCTGCTGGCCTTGGTCTTTCCCTATGTCGCGCCGCGCATCCTAACCTTCTGATATCGGAGCCCATCATGAGACAAGTGTTACTCGCTGCCATCCTCTGGATCTCGCCGACCGCGATCTTTGCAGCCGAAGCCGAGACCCGCCTGCACGTCACTGGTCTGACCTGCCCCTCGTGCAGCTATATCGTCGCCACTGCGCTCAAGCGCGTGGAGACTGTGGAGATCGCGGAATTCCTCGAGGGCGAGGCCGAGGATGGCGTTTACGTCCTGCACTATGACGATCTCGCCACCGGCCCGGACCAGCTGATCGCCGCCGTCACCGGAGTGGGCTATGGAGCAACAGTGGCCCAGGAAGACGTCTCGTGAGCGAGCGCGAGACAAACCCCAAGGACGACCGCATGCTGAAATACGGGCTGATCGGCACCGTCCTGGTGGCGCTGTGCTGCTTCACCCCGGTCCTTGTGGTCCTGCTGGGCGCGGTCGGGCTCTCGGCCATGCTGGGCTGGCTCGACTTCGTGCTCCTGCCGGCGCTGGCAGTGTTCATCGGCATCACCATTTTTGCGCTCTGGCGGCGCCAACGCACGAATTGAAGAGAGAATGATATGAAAGATTGCTGCACTCCCAAGGGCGGTTACGATCTCGCTGTGATCGGCGCTGGTTCGGCCGGATTTTCGGCCGCCATTACCGCCGCCGAAGCCGGGGCTCGAGTCGCGCTGATCGGCGATGGGACGATTGGCGGGACCTGCGTGAACGTGGGCTGCGTGCCCTCCAAGGCCCTGATCCGCGCCGTGGAGGGCCTTCACCACGCCCGCGCCGCCAATCGGTTTGACGGCATCAGTGCCGAAGCCAGCGTGACTGATTGGACTGCGACGGTTGCGCAAAAGCAGGCGCTCGTTGAGGAGTTGCGCGCGGCAAAATACGCCGACGTGCTGCCTCGGCACGAGAACGTGGACTACATCGAAGGTCGCGCCCGGTTCGACGGCAAAGGCAGTCTTACCGTAGACGACGCGGCGTTCCCGGCAGCGAAGATCGTTATCGCCACCGGATCGCGTCCCCACGCGCCCGCGATCCCCGGCATTCAGGATATCGGCGCCCTCGACAGCACGTCGGCGCTGGAACTCACCGTTCTACCCGCCTCAATGCTGGTCCTCGGTGCGGGCTATATCGGCGTGGAGTTTGCGCAGCTCTTCGCCCGTGCCGGTGTCGCGGTGACGCTGGTCAGCCGCCGCGGTGTGCTGCCCGAGGCCGAACCCGAGATTTCCGAAGCACTGGAGGGCTACCTCGCTTCCGAGGGTATTCGCTTGGCGCGGGTCGCCGGCTACGAGAGCGTGGTGCGCGACGGCGACGGCCTACGTTTGACCGGTAACGGGGGTGAGAACTTCATCGCCGAGCGACTGGTGCTTGCCACCGGGCGGGTGCCGAACAGTGATGGCTTGAACCTCGGCGCGGCCGGGATCGTGACCGGCGCGCGCGGCGGCATCGTGGTGGACGCGCAGATGCGCACCACCAACTCGAACGTCTGGGCCGCTGGCGATGTCACAGGGCGCAACCAGTTCGTCTATATGGCGGCCTACGGCGCCAAGCTCGCCGCCCGGAACGCGGTGGCGGGAGAGGCACGCAGCTACGACAACAGCACGATGCCCTGGGTCGTGTTCTCCGATCCGCAGGTGGCGGGCGTGGGACTGAGCGAGGCACAGGCCCGCGCCGCTGGACACGAGGTCCTCACCTCGGTCCTGCCGCTCGACGCAGTCCCCCGCGCGCTTGCCGCCCGCGACACGCGCGGTCTGATCAAGCTGGTGGCCGAGGCAGGCAGCAAACGCCTGCTGGGGGCGCAGATCCTCGCCCCCGAGGGCGCAGACAGCATCCAGACCGCAGCGATGGCGCTGAAAGCCGGGCTCACCTACGAGGAGTTGGGCGATACCATCATGCCCTATCTCACGACAGTGGAAGGGCTGAAGCTTGCGGCCCAGACCTTCGAGAAGGACGTGGCCGCTCTCAGTTGCTGCGCTGGGTGAAGGCATGAGCGGAAAATCGAAGCGCGACCTCCTCGGTTCGACTCTCGGCGCCGCTCTTGCCTGGTGGTTGCCGATAGGTGCCATGGTGCTGGCGATTCCACTGCCCGATGGACCCAAGATGGGGATCTGGTTGCTGGCATTGGTGTGGATGGGAAGTGCCTGCCTGTTCAATGCCCGGCGCTGTGGCCGGGTCCATTGCCGCTACACCGGGCCCTTCCTGCTGGCGATGACGCTTCCTGTGCTGGGCCATGGCACGGGGCTGGTGCCGCTCGGAGAGGACGGCTGGCGTTGGCTCGGCATTGCGACGGGTGGAGGCACTATGGCGATCTGGGGGCTGAGTGAACGATTGATGGGTCGCTATCGTTGAACGCGTAAGCGGCCCCAGACTGACAAGCATGAACGAGGAGCACATATGACCGAGACACTCGACCTGATCGTCATCGGCGCCGGCATGGCCGGGATCAACGCCGCGAAAAAATGCAGCCAGGCGGGTTGGTCCGTCGCCATCGTCGACGAGCTGCCTTATGGCGGCACCTGCGCACTCCGGGGCTGCGACCCGAAGAAGATGCTGCGCGCCGGCGCCGAGGCGGTGGAGGCCGTGCGGCTGCTCGAAGGCAAGGGCGTCGCAGGAGAGACCAGGATCGATTGGCCCACGCTGATGAAGCACAAGGAGAGCTTCACCGACCCGGTGCCCGAGAGCATGGAAAGTGCGCTGACAGAGGCCGGGGTGAAAACGCTACATGGCCGCGCGCGCTTCACCGCCGAGGACCGGATCGAGATCGACGGCTACGGCGAGATCGCCTTTCGCCGCGCACTGATTGCTACGGGCGCAAAGCCGAGGCCGCTGAAATTTCCCGGTGCCGAGCGACTGATCGACAGCACCGATTTCCTGAACCTCGCCGAACTGCCGCGCCGGATCGCCTTTGTCGGTGGCGGCTACATCTCCTTCGAATTCGCCCATATCGCCGCGCTGGCGGGAGCTGAGGTGACAATCCTCGACCGCGGCGCACGCCAGTTGAAGATGTTTGACCCCGAACTCGTAAAGATGTTGCTCGAACGGAGCCGCGAAGCCGGGATTAAGATCGCGGCCGAGGCCGAAATGGAACGGATCGAGGACGCGAATGGGGCGCGCCGGGTGCTCTACCGCAGGGCCGGTCAGAGCCATTCCATCGAAGCCGATCTCGTCGTTCACGGTGCAGGTAGGGTGCCTGCCATCGACCATCTTGACCTTGCGGCTGCCGATATCGAAACCGAGCACGGTGGCGTGAAGGTCATGCCTTGGCTGCAATCTCCGTCGAACCCACGCATCTATGCGGCCGGAGACGCTGCCGCCTCGCCAGGAAAGCCGCTGACCCCGGTAGCTGTGTTCGAAGGTAAGATCGCCGCCTCCAACATGCTGAAGGGCAAGCGGACTGAACCCGACTACACTGGAGTGCCGAGCGTGGTGTTCACCATACCCGAGCTGGCGCGGGTCGGGTTGCTCGAGGAAGAGGCGCGAGAGGTGGGTGATGTGGAGGTGAGCTTCACCGACACCTCGGGCTGGTTCTCGCAGAAGCGCATCGGTGAAACACATGCCGGTGCGAAGATTATCACCGGCAAGGATGGCAAGATCCTCGGAGCCCACATGTTCGGCCCGGAGTATGCCGAGCTGATCAACGTCTTCTCGCTGGCGATCAAGCTGGGGCTGACGGCGGCGCAGGTGAAAGCGATGCCTGCCGCTTACCCGACAGGGGCTTCTGACTTGGGGTCAATGTTCTGATGGTGCAACGGCTTTCCGTTGCGCACTCCTTCATGTTAGTAACACCCCGGAACCGGACCTTCGCGACTCGATATGTGAAGGTCCGCTACGGGCCGTCACCGTCGGCCAAGTCGACCCAGTCTCGCCAGCTGCGCCAGCATTTTTGACCCCGAGTCTGCGGATCCTGCGCCTCCTGCGGAACCCGTCTGCCCCATGCCCTGCCTCACGGGCATCTGCTGCACGCCGAAGAACTGCCGCGCCCTGAGGGCTGCGTATTCTGCGCCACTTGCGCCTCCGATCAGGTAGCGATTGTAGGCCTGCTGGCTTCCCATGGCGGCGCGGGCAAAGCTGTAGCCGCCGCCGAGACCACCGGAGAGGGCGGGCATCATAATGTTTCCGGAGATCGCGCGGACGATGAAGGGCGTGGCAATGATGAAGCCCTTGGCCATGAGCACCATCATGAAGAAGGGAATGAGCGCGCCGATGTTTGAGGCTCCCTCCGGGTCGCCGAGTTCGCCGATGAGGGCAGAGGAGACACCCGTGATTGTCGCGAACACACCGGCCACGACTATGGGGTAGAGCGCGAAGGAGACCAGCGCCGACAGCCAGCGCGCGAAATAGTCCTTGGTGACCTCGAAGAGGGTCAGGAAAATCATCACCGGTGCGATCCCGATCAGAAGTGCGATCATCAGGCGGGATGCCACGAGGATGAAGGCGGCCAGCCCGCCGAGGATCGAGAGCAAGAGGACCCCGACAATGTCGAGCATGGCCCCTGCCATCCAGTTCAGCTCGGACCCAGCGGCGTTGAGATAGTCCCCTAGTTCCGCGATTAGCCGGTCAAACTCTTCTGCGAAAGTGCCAGAAGGGCCGGGAGTTCCACCACCAACGGAAGCAACCAGCGCACCCGCAATGCTGTCGATCCCGGCCAGGATGGCGGAGGAGAGGGCGTTGAACTGCACCCAGTTGGTTGCAAATATCCCGATGAGCCCGATCTTGACCGCGAGCCAGAATGCCGTGCGTCCGTCCATCGCCTTGTACTGGTAGACCATGTTCAGGAAAACGAGAACCACCACCAGCGTTGTTCCCAGCACCAGAAGCGTGCCAACCGTTGCCGCAACCGATCCGAACTGGGTTTCTGCGGCGGTGTCGAGATAGCCCTGGGAGGTTTCAACGAAGTAGGTGACGACACTCATCGCGGGGCTGCCTTACCAATTACCTGCGGCGTCGCAGATGGCCTTGGCGGCAGTTCGGGCGGCGTTGGCGCGGCGGTTGTAGGCGTCGGAGGCTTCGAGCATTTCCCATCGTTCGTCGCTCGCGTAGCTCTCCCGAAACACCGCTTCGGCAGCGTCCCAGGACGGGAACCGGATTTCGCAGGCGCAGCTGACGGTCTCGACAATCCGCTCGAGGTTCTGGGCGCGGTAGATGTCCTGAACCAGAACTCGCTGATAAGATTGGCGCAGGGGGATCTCCTGCATCCACACGGGTTCAGCGGGCCGGTCTGGACAGACGTCGAAACTGCGCTCGAGGGTCGGCACGAGATTGCGCTCAGCGAAGCCGGGTGCCGACGTCAGGCCCAGGACCAGCGCAGTCAGTACGAGGGTACAGCTCGCCTGCCTCATGCCGTGGATCCGGTGGCTGTGGTTTCACGCTTCAGGAAGACCGTGTGTCCCACATTGGCGAATTCCGAGGAGCTGATCGACACCACCTCCCAGCCTTTCGCACCTTTGGCATTCAGGCTGGCCTGCATGTCGGCAAGGCTGGCTTTGCGGGTCATGGGAAAGGACAGAATATCGTATTCAAATGTCTTCATTGGGAAATTCCAATCTCAGTTGCGCCGGGGAGGTAGAATTCTGTGATGCCGCGTTTGCCGTCATGGCGGCCGGCCTGGATGATCACGTCGATGGAGTTCTCGATGTACTGGATCATGTCGGCATAGGTCATCGGGATTTCGGTCTTCAGCGCCGCGATCGCGAGCCGCTGCACGGCCAATTGCGGGGTTTCGGCATGCAGCGTGGTCATCGAGCCTCCATGGCCGGTGTTGATGGCTTCCAGAAAGGTCATGGCCTCCTTGCCGCGCACCTCGCCCAGGATGATCCGGTCGGGGCGCATGCGCAGCGTGGCGGTGAGAAGCACATCGGCGGTCTGGAATTCTGCGTCGCGATTGGCGATGAGGGTCACGGCATTTGGCTGGGTCGGCAGAAGCTCAGCCGCTTCCTCTATGGTGACGATGCGTTCTTCGGCCGGTACGTGAGAGAGGATCTTGCGCGCGGCTACGGTTTTGCCGGTGGAGGTGCCGCCCGAGACAATCATGTTGAGTTTGTTCTCGACGCAGAAGGCAAGCGCATCATCGATCAATCCGGCAGCCACCACGGCGCGCAAGGCGCGCTTCTTTTCCACGCGCAGGTCTTCGAGCTTGCGCTCTTTGCCATAGAGAAAGTCGAGTGCAATGCCCTCGAGCGGCAGGCTCGAGAAGAACCGCAAGCTGATCGACATGGCCGAGAGCACGGCGGGCGGGGTGATGACCTGTGCGCGGATCGGGCGACCCTTGTAGGTGATCGATACCGAGACGATGGGGCGGTCCTTGCTCATCGTGGTATTGGCAGAGGAGGCGATCTGGTTGCCGAGGTCCCTGACCTGAACGCCCGTAAGCCTCTGGTCCAGCGCGCGCATGAAGTGATCGCCCTGGAATTCGCCCCAGCAGGTGCCATCAGGGTTGATGCAGATCTCGATGACATCGTCGCGGGCGGCGGCGTCGATCCGGTCGAGGGAGGTTTCGAGATAGCTCAGCGACATGGGCTCAGAATATCTCCAGATCGCGGTCGACCATGACCGTGACGCGGGCGCCCTGGTCGACATAGATGACGGGGCCGATGGAGAGGTAATCGCCTATGACGCTGTCCGTGGCATCTGTCAGATCATCGCCAACGTCTTCGAGAACGTCGGCGGCAGTCTCATCCTGGACCTCGGAGGCGGCGGCACTTGGTGCCGCGGAAATCAGCGAGATCAAGGCGGCCGACCCGAAACGCTCGGCGAAGCGTGTGTCCACGAAACCGGTGACGCCAGAACGGCCCAGTTCATCGCCCCCGAAGGAGCTGATCTGGACGGTCTGGTTGTCGGGCAGGATGATCCGGTCCCAGGCGATCGTGACGCGGCGCTGCGCGATATCGACGCCAGCGCGGTAGCGCCCGACGAGACGGGATCCGCGGGGGATCAATAGGCGCGCGCCATCGACGCTGTAGACATCCTCGGACACCACGGCACGGGTCTGGCCGGGCAGTGAGCTGTCGAGGGCGGTTTCCATGACGGCCTGGATCATCGTGCCCTGGATGATCGTGTTGGAGGGGTTGGCGATGACCTCAGCTTGCGTCACCGACGTGGGCAGCGCACCATTCAGCACAAAATCCGTCACTTCCCCAAAAGTCCGTTCGGTCAAAGCAGTTTCATTTGCGCCTGAGGTGCCGCCAAAGGCGATGGTGGGCGAGGTGATGCGGCGCTCCTGAAACGCGCGCTCCTCAGCAGCGCGGCGTTCAAGTTCCGCGAGCCGTCGTGCTTCTTCCTCGCGGCGCAGCCGTTCTTCTTCCCGCGCCCGCAACTCGTCTTCAGATGGGCCTAAAGGCGCGGGGGTAGGGCGATTGGCTTCGAGTTGCGCAAGTTCGAGGTCCATGCGGAGTTGCTCCAACTCGCGATCGCGTGCCGTGAGTTCATCGCGAAACTGCTGTTGCGCGGTTTCCGAGGCGGCTTGCAGGGCCGCGATCTGCGCGGTCAGCGCATCGATGGCTTCGGCGGCGGCGGTATCTTCCTCGACCACCGGTTCGGGCGCGTTGCGCAATTCCTCGATCTGGGCTTGAAGGGCGGCGAGCTGGGCCAGAAGTTCTGCATTGGGCTCCACGGGGTCTGGTGCGACCAGAACGACTTCGGGTTCGGGTGGGGGGAGGGTTTCGATGGCGCCGAAGCCGTCGCCCTCGTTTTGGAAGACGTCCGGGGTGGCCGTCGGCAAGGCTTCCTCTTCGTCGGGCTGTGAGAGGAGATAAAGCAGGGCACCACCGGCGCCGATCACGAGGACGACGACCAAAGCGAGCAGCGGCGAGCGCCGTGGGACAGGGGGCGAACCTGCGCCCTTGCCTTGCTCAAGGGCGGCAAGACGCTTTTCGAGTTCCGCGTTTCCGGTGTCGCTCATGATCCCACCCCCGCAGGCGGTGTGGCCTCGATACAGACCACCTCGTCTTCGATCCGCAGCGCCCATTGCCTGTTCACCCCGGAGACCCGGATCACGCCGTCCTCGGTTGCTTGCGTGTTGACCGTCCGCTCGCGGCCATTCGCGTAACGAAAGATCGCGGGCACCGGCGCGTTCCGCGCAAATTCAAAATACGTGAAGGTCCCATCATCCCAGACGCGGGAAGGGGTGAATTCGGTGCGCGCGCTGGCCCCGTAATTATAGTTCGGGGCCTGGGCCGCGATGGCACGGGTGGGCCGCGCATTGTCTTCGGGGTAGCGGAACTGGACCACGTAGAAGGTCGGGCTGCGGGTCTCCTGGACGTTGAAGTAGTAGCTGCGCCGGTTGGTATAGACGGTCACATTGGTATGGACACCGCGCGCGACTGGCTTGATCGCGAAGGCCTGCCCGCCCGGAACGCCGTCGATCTCGAAGCCTTCCGTGTCGCCGGCGATGATCGAGCGGATGCTTTCGCCCTCGCCAAATTCGATGGTGGTCACGTGGGTGAGCGAGACGTTGAGGCGATAGACCTGGCCTTCCTGGTAGGTGGCCAAGCGCACGCGGCTGTCGTTGGGCCCGCCACGCGGGATGGCTTCGGCGAAGGCAACGACTGGCAGCAAAACGAAAAGGACAACAACTGCAGTTCGTACGAGCAACAAACATGCGTTTCCGGAATAAGTAGTGTCACCGATACCCTGCCGCGCTGCGCGCTCTCGGCACATTGACGACAAGATAATTTGAAGTGAATTCCAGAAGCGCATTAATTCTCCAATCTGTCGGAGCGGATGGAATACTCGAGCACGGTGAAGCCGAATGGATTGGTCCAGACCTCATCGATGGAGCGACGGGTTTCGGGGCGGAACTCGAAGAGAAGCGTGGCAGTGAAGAGCCCGGTCTGGGTGCCGTTGATGGAGGTCAGCCGCTTGCGCAGGCGCACGGTGGCTCGGTTGGATCCGATCCGGTTGATGCTGAGGATTTCCACGTCGAGCCGAGCATTGGGGCCATAGACCGTCGGCGGGTAATTCTCGTTGGCGCTGTTCCAGATCTGGCGCAGCCCGCTCTCGGCAGCTCCGTCCGAGCGGCGCAGGACGCTGCGGATGCGCAGATCGTTGTCGAGCTGGTTGTAGACCTCCCGGTCGGTCACATAGCGGAACACCTCCGCCTCGATGATCGCCTGGTTGGCGGTCACCGAGGAGGCGCCCACCGAGGCTTCGGGGAGTGCAAAGCCGGTGGCGGGATCATAGGGGACAACGACGGGGGGCGGGTCGACATCGAGGATCGATACTGCTGCTGCGCTCAGACAGCCGATGATACCGAAGACAAGGCCCATCAGGCCAAGGCGTTGCCAGAGCCGTTCGCGGCGCAGGGCACCGTAGACCAGTTCTTCCTCGATGATTTCTTGTTCAGTCGCCACCATTCATGCCCCCGCGATTACTCGGCCCGCAGGTCCGGCAGGGTGAAATCCATGAAGCGCTGTTCTTCGGCGATGGTGGCGGCATCGATCACGCCGCCGGTGCCATCGCCCACGGTCTGGATGGCTTCAAGTTGCCACATAGCGACCAGCGCAATGGCGAGCTCCGCGGTCACGCGCGTGTTGAGATCGATGCTTTCCTTTAGTTCGTCCATGTCGTCGATGAGTCCGACAAGGCGGTCGACCCGCTCGAGCGATTGGCCGGCATCCTCATAGCTGTTCTGGGCCGCCGCCGAGACAAGGGCACCGGTGGTGGCCTGCGTCGCCACGCGGTTGGCCCCGGGAGTGCCGCTCGTGGCCATTTCCGAGAGCGTGTCTTCATCGAAGCCGAGATCGGCCAGCACCCGATCCATCTGGGTTTCGATCTCGCCTGCGCCAGAACCGGACAGGCCGGAGAAATCCCCAGTCTTGATCGCCTCAATCGTGGCGAGGATGTCCCCGAACTCCTGGTCGAGCAGACCGTTCAACTCGTCTTGCATCTCGGTGCGGATGATTTCTGGAAGCTCGGCAAGTCGGGTGAGCGCTTCATAGGTTCTTTGCAGCTCCGCGAGTTGATCCGTGAGAAGGCCGAGCTGTTCGCGGAGCTGCGTCAGCTGCTCGTTTTGCAGGATCTCGTCTTCGATCATCTGCCGCAGCTGCTGGATGTTTTGCGCGATGTTCTGGGTGTCGACGACCGGTACACCTTGTGCAAGGGCAGGGGACATGGTGCCAAGATGCAGGCCAATCCCCAGCGTCGTGGCCAAGGCCGTCTTCATGAGCAAATGTCCCATCAATCAATCTCCCTGATCGTGAATTCCATGAACGCGCCCTCGGCCATACGGGCGCTGGCCTGCGCCAGTTCTTCGGCGGAGAGAACGCGTGTGCGCGCCGCTTGCAGCCGAATGCGGGCGGCGACGAGGCGCACGAGTTCGGCGCGAGCATAGGTGTTGAGCGCGATGCTCTCCTGAACGTCTTCGGTCGTCGAAATCCGTTCGACGATACCCGCAATGCGCAGGGCGGCCTGTCGGATCGCGGCGGGGGAGTTGTTGCCATAGAAGGCCGCGCCGTGCCCAGTGAGCGAGAGGTTGGCATTGGCCAGAAGCGCGGGGTCGATCGTGCCAAGCGCTTCGATCCCGCCGATACGGGTCAAATAGAGGTTATAGCGTTCGGGGATCACCTGGACGTAGTGCTGGGTCTCGCGGAAGGGTGGCACGCCGCCATACTCGAAAACCCGGCCGGGTCCGGCGTTATAGGCCGCGAGCGCATTGATGATATTGCCGTCGAAGGTGTTGAGCTGTGTCGCGAGATAGCGTGCACCGCCATGCACCTGCAGGTAAGGGCTGTCATAGTATTCCGGGTTAATGCCGAGATCGCTGGCGGTGCCCGGCATGATCTGGGTGAGACCATAGGCGCCGACGGGTGAGCGGGCGCCAATCGTGAACCGGCTTTCCTGCCAGATGAGCGCCTGTAGGAGTGCGCGCCATTGGACGGGGGAGAGCCCTGCGCGGCCAACACCCGCAAAGCCGCTGGTCTCCTGAGCCACGCGGATGATGAGCTGCTCGATGTTTTCCGCCGCATCCCCGAACATCTGCGCACCGCCGGGATTGGGGTCGATGTCGGCATTGCCATAGACCGCCTCGACTGACCGGGCCGGATCCCCGCTGCCGCTTTCCAGCCCCGAGACCATAGCCGGCAAGCCCTGACCGCCGAAGCTGGTCTGGGCATCGAGGATGCGTCGGAGGGTTTCCAGCTGTTCGCGCTCGACCTCTGCGATGAGTTCGCGCACGGCAAGCTTGTCCGCCTGAACGGCCAAGTCAGCCTCGCGATCGCCAGTCTCGACGATGTCACGCGCGGTCAGCCCACTGTCATTGGTCGGCACACCTTGGGATAAGGCGGCGCCAGGCAGCAGGCAGAGGGCCAGGATATAAGGCAGGCTAGACTTCAATGTCGCGATCCGGGGTGCCAAGGGGCGTAAAGGTGCAATCAGGCGCGACGGGTGCCGTGGACGCAAGGAATGTGAAGCAGTTCGCCTGCGGCTCCCGGTACTGGGTGCAGGAGGCCAGCGCGCCAAGCGCAGCCAAAGCGATAAGAATACGGATCATGAAAGCCTCCAGAAGTCCGGGCGGTCGCGGTAATCGGCGCCGACGAGCGCCTCGCCTTTCTCCATGCCGCCGAGGATGGTGAGATTGGGCCCGAGAGCACTGAGATCGGCATCGACGACTATCGAGCCCTGATCGTCGCGGATCAGCGCCAAGCGGCTATTGCTGCCGGTGTTGAGAAGGACGTCGAGTTCCTTATCCGTGAGGTTCAGCATGGCGTAATCCGCAGGCTGCGCGCGGATATTGGGCAGCAGGATCTGCGTCGGAACGGCTTCGACGATGGTCTTGCCGGTCCGGGTGCGCTCTAGCTGGCTTGCGTATTGCGTCATCATCACGGCAACCGTGTTCTGCTTGCGCGCGGTCACCAGCCAGTTCGACAGCCGCTCGGCGAAATATGCGTTGTCGAGCGCCTTCCAGGCCTCGTCGATCACGATGATGGTGGGGCGGCGGTCCTCGATCTCGCGCTCGACCCGGCGGAAAAGATAGGACAGGACCGCCATCCGTTCCTTGTCGGCCTCGCTGTCGAGAATGCCGGTCAGATCGAAGCCCACGACATCGCCCTTGAGCGAGAACGTGTCCTCGAGGCTCTGGCCGAAGATCCAGCCATAGCGGCCGTCCTCAGACCATTCGAGCAGGCGCTGGTGCAGATCGCCGCCATCATCGGTGGACACAAAAAGCGATGCGAAATCCCGCCAGTTCCGCAGGGCCGGATTGGTGGCCTGCGCGTTCTGGCGCACGACTTCCTGGATGCGATTGGTCTGTGCCGGCGTCAGGGGCTTGTCGGCGCGGTAGAGAAGCGTGGCAAGCCAGTCCGAGAGCCAGGCGGTCCCCCGCGCATCGGTTTCGGTCCAGAGCGGATTGAGACCCGTGGGCTGGCCTGCGTTCAGGGAGGCGTAGCGCCCGCCATTGGCGCGGACCGCCATCTCCATACCGAGACGGTAGTCGAAGACGAAGATCCGCGCCCCTGCGCGACGGGCTTGCGTCATCAGGAAGGCCGACAGCACCGATTTGCCCGACCCGGGCCGCCCCATGATCAGGGTATGCCCGCTGGTCGGTTCTTTGTCGGGCGAGCCTTGCTCGTGATAAGAAAACCGGTAGGCGCTCTGCTCCGGCGTGGGCAAATATGTGACGACCCGGCCCCAGGGGGTAAGTGCTGCAGGTTTGCCGAGCTGTGTCCGGTGGAACGCCGCGAAATCCGCGAAGTTGCGATTGGTGACGGCGCTCGCGCGGACACGCTTGGGCTGGTTGCCGGGGTGCTGGCTGAGGTAGTGCGCCTTGGCGGCGACCCGCTCGCCGATCATCTTCACGCCCTCGGTGGCCGCGGCGTTGACGATCTCGGCGCTCAGGGTCTGCAGGTCGTCCAGCGTGTCGCAAAAGATCGTCACGACCATGTGGTGCTCGCCAAAGCTCTGGCGCTTGGCTTCGAGATCATCGGCGGCGATGTCGAGCGCTTCCATCAGTGAGAGGGCCGCATCCTGTGAGGCCTGCATTTGGCGCTTTTGCCGCTTGATCCGGCCCGCCATGAGGTTCGAATTGATCGGGGTGAAGGAGTGCGTGACGATCATGTCGACTGGCAGGTTGAGCATGTCGAACATGGTGCAGGAGGTGGCCTCAGCATATTCCCCGATGGTGAAACTCTTGCCGTAGCGATGGCCCACGACGCCTTCGGAAAGCTCGAAATGGTCTCCGTGAAACGTTACGCGGGTATTGGCGACGTTGAAGGACAAAAAGCCGTAGGTGTTGGCCGGGTAGAGCGGCAGCTCGGTGCCCGTGTTCAGCGCGCCCAAGAATCCCACCAACTCTCCCGATCCGGCTGAGAGCATGCGCGGCTTGAGCTCTGCGAGGCCGGACAGGAAGACGTTCACGGCCTCACCGAGGCGCTGCAGGCGTTTGCGGGTCTCCTCCTTCAGTCGGTCCGGCGCGCTGCGGCTGAGGAACGGCAGGAGGCTTTTCGGGGGCGGGCGGTGAATGACGGTGAGCGTCAGTGTTTTGTCGCGGAGCCCGCTGGTCTCGAGTTTCGCGCGCCAGCGCCGGTCAACCTCGCCTGCGAAGCTGTCCTCACGGATCGGGTCGAGATCAGGTTTGATGGCCTTGGAGACCTTGTGGACGTAATAGCTGAATTCCGGCCCGAGCTGCGCGACGATGCGGGCAAAGAGCGCCGTCACCTTGTCGAGATAGGCATCGTCCGTCGTGTAGCTGTTGATCCCCTCGAGCCGGATGCAGCGGAAGAGTTCGTTCACCCGGGTCCGCACGGTCTGGTCGTCGACGAGGCTCACATAGGGCAGCATATGCGCGAGGCGGGTCTCGCGCGCATACCAGTCCGGCGTCATCGTGCGGGCATCGAGCGCAGCATCACGGGCGTCATCACGGGGCATAGCTGTCCCCGCCATGGATGGACCTGTTGCGCGTGGGCGGTGTCTCCTGCAGGGCCGTCATCATCACGTCGATGAAACGCGGGTCCCAATCGGCGGCCTTCCACAGCACCGGATAGAGAAGGGTGGCCACGCCCAGCACCGCGATGTGCTGGACCCAGACGAACAAGAGCACCGAGCCAAAGAGCCAGACCATCGCGTACATGATGGGCAGGCCCAGAAGCTTCGGCGGGCGCACGAGGCCGAGAAAGAGAGGCGAGCGCTCAGCCACCGGCAAAGACCGCGGCAACGATGGTGGGGGCAGCCGCGACACCGGCGATGCCCACGAGGACCCAAAGCGCTTGGCGCAGGTCGATGATGTTGAAGAACCAGCTCAAGAAAACGCCGAGAACGGCAAGCGTCGCGATGACAACGCCAAGTGGGCCGGTCAGCGCATCCACGATGCCCTGTAACAGGCTCTGGATCGGGGAGAGATCAATGCTCTGGGCGAGGGCGGGTTCGGCAATCAGCAGGAATAGCGCCAGCGAGGCGACAAAGAGGTTTGAAATCTGTTTCATGAATTTGATCCTTCCAATCGGGCCGCGACGGCCATGACGCGGGCCACGTGGTTCTGGGTTTCTCGGTAGGGGGGAACGCCGCCATACTGGCGGACCGCATCGGGTCCGGCGTTGTAGGCAGCCAGCGCCAGGTGCGGATCGCCGAACGTCTCCAGCATTATCGCGAGGTAGCGGGCGGAGCCGTCGAGGTTCTGCAGCGGATCACGCGGGTCGACGCCCAGATCACGCGCCGTCGCTGGCATCAATTGACCAAGGCCAATGGCACCTGCACTTGAAATCGCATCCTGCCGGTAGGCGCTCTCAACCTCGATATTGGCCCGATAGAGAGCCAGCCAATCCGTCACGGAAAGCCCCGCGCGACGCAGGCCAGGATGGCCGGCATAGCGCAAGGCCGTGGTCTGAATCCCGGAGAGAACATCGGCGCGGGGCAGGGGAGTCATGCGGGCAAGGGCCGCGACTTGGACGCCCTCTTGCTCGGCCTCTACCTCGCCGAAGATCGCGATCCCATCGGAAGCCGAACTCTGACCAATCCCGTCATAGTAGTTTCGAGCAAAGCTGCTTTGGGAGCGGGACGGGATCAGGGAGCCGTCGCTCTCCATGACCAGGACCATTTGCGCTGAGGCAGGTGCTGCGACCAGCCAGAGGCAGACGAGGTTAGTTGTCAGCGGCCTTGTCTGACGAGGCTTTGTCTGACGGGGCGAGTTTATGCGTGCGGCTTGTGCCCGCCTCAAGCGGCAGGTCGACATGCGCAAAGCCAAGGCCAATGAAGAAAGACACCACGCCGGAGATCGTCTTGAACTCGCGGATCTTGATATCGTTGTAGGTCGTCCGTGTGCGGGCGGTGACGAGGAGCTTTTCCACCCCATCATCAGAGACAACGCGCATGATCCAGACCCCGTAATAGCTGGGGCCTTTCTTATGTGCCGACTCCTGGCACAGGATTTCTGCGCTATAGCCGCTTTCCACGAGCTCGCGGAACCTGGCTTCCGTAACCACATTTGGTGCTTCGATGTCCCAGTTCATGGCCCGGCTCACGCTTTCTCCAATGGCGCGACCCCAGGCATTCCTACTTGAAGCCCAGAGTTACGATAGTATATTATCAACCGCAAGATGTAATATCGTGGTTTGGCTGTAGTTTGGTTACGCAAACACTAGTCACGGCCAGTGTCCGCGATCAAGGAGATAACAGGTTTGAGAAACCCAAGGTTGACATGCCTGCTCCCATTGCAAGCTATGGCCCTTCTGATCTGCGTTCCTGGGCCGGTTTTGGCGGAATCCTGCTTTGCGCCATCCCGTCCTTTCCTGCCAAGCGATTCGCAGGCCGCGCGGGACTATGCGGATATCATCCGCGGCGACTTCGAAGATTACATTCAGGATATCCAGAGCTACTTCCGTTGCCTCGACGGTGAACGGGCCCGCGCCTTCGAGGAAGCGCGCGAAGTCAGCGAGGAATATGGCCGGTTCCTGCAATTGGTAGGGGATTGATGGGCAACCTCGGGAGCATCAGACTTGCAGCCCATGGAAACCAGACGCCGATAACACCCTCATATATCTACTTTTTAGATAACAGATTTCATCCGCTAGCGACGTCACAAAAGGTATGTGACGCGTGGCAAAGACAATCAGAAGCAAGGGACAAGTGGCACTCTGTCAGGCGTTGGTCGACGCCCGTGTCAAAGCGGGCCTTGGTCAGAAAGACCTGGCAGACAGGCTCAGATGCCACCAGTCCCTTATTGCCCGCCTTGAGAGCGGCCAGCGCCGGGTCGACGTTGTCGAGCTGGTCGTCTTGGCGCGCGCCATCGGCTTTGACCCGTTCGAGGTTCTGGCGATCGTTGAAGCCGCCACGGAGCCCGACCACAGGATTTGAAGCCAATGAATTGTTGAGAACACGGGAACCCACTTTCCCGGTCTGATGATCATTTCCTCATCGAGGACCAGTTAGCCAACATCAAAGAAGCCCGGCGCGCGGTCGTAGTGAACGCTCTGCAACCCCACGCCGCAATTCGCAGCGCCGCAGTGCAGGAAGCCAGTAAACAGTGAACGAAGATAAGGGTGAGGGCGTCGCGATCGCCAATCTGATCGGGACCGATGGGTGCAGTGTTGTTGGTTGGGTTTATCGCTGGAGGACAGGCTCACATGCGGTGATGTGGGACGTCCAAGGGCCCCAGCCGGTATCGGAAACCCGGCCGGATATAAGTGACGAACAGAAGCAAGAAATCGACTTCGATGCGCTGACGAGGATCGGAAGAAGCGACGACGGGTGAACAGAGCGAACCCGCGGTGTTTGCCTAAACGCCAAACAGCATGTGGACCGCGAAGCGTATGCGGTGCGGTCGTGCAAGCCAAAGAAGCCGTCTTCCATGACAAATCTACGTAGCGGCAGGTCAGTAGTTCACCTGCTCGAACCCGTAGTTGCCGTCATAGTCACGCCAATCGACGAAGACGGATCGGTGATAAATGCCAGGGCAATGCTCGCCCCAACGTTCAAGTCCCACATGGGCCTCGGGCAGGGCAGTTATCGAAGATCGCTGCCATGAGAAATCGCCTTGGGTCCCGTAGGTGCCGAGGACCACGGTCGCGCTTCGGTTACAATCCCCATCGCGCCCGGACTCGTGCTGTCGTGCATACCGTACATCGAAGACGCGGATGGACCGCACGAAATTGAACTCTGGCCCGCTGATATCGATGTCCGCGCGGTCCTGAACGAGCCGCAGGGCGAGGTCGGTGGGAACGAGATTATCTACTGGCAAGGATTGAAGCGGTCGACGGCTGTCGGTTCGGTACAAGGCTTCAAAGATGCCGCCAGCGTTGTTTTGTAACCGATCGTTCTCGTAGGAGGCGCCCATGGGACAGCGCCAGATTTGCAGCGGTGGTTCGACCGGCCAAGGTGTAATCCGCCGGATAAATTCGGCGCGGGCTCGGGCGCAAGGGACGGAAGCAGGCCAGCCGCCAGACAGGCACAAGAGGATCGCGCAATCGATCGGGTATGTCTGCGCGCGGGCGGGTATTGGCAGCGAAGAACCTGTCACGGTCAAAGCGACTGCGACCGAGGGGAGGAGCTTCTTGAGTAAATGGCGCATGCTGTGGAGCCTCCGTGATAGGAGTTCAGCATACATACAATAATATACTATCGCAACGCTAAGTATAAAGTCGCATAATGAAGTTTATGTTATTTCTTCTCCGGCTAATGCCGACCTTCGCTTATGCTTGGTAAAGGTGCACATCGCGGGACAATGCCGTCATTCGTTTTTCATATTTCGCTGACGCAGCACGGCTTCGCGCATGCGGCAGGTTTGTCGCTGCGTTGCAGCTCAAGTTGCCAATGCGGTCATTCAATCTGGCTAAATGTCACAAAGTCCAAACTCCACCTTCGCTGTCTCTTCGCAGCATGTTTTCGAAAACAGTAAGGCGCACAACAACTTGAAGCACCTACAACAATCACACCAGTCCCGTAAATAATGACGGGATCTTTATCCATGGTTTACCGACGATCTTGAAGCGATTCCTCGACGGTCCAATTGTTGCGCTCTTGATCTAAAGATTTCACGATTTCGAAGCTCTAGTGACCAGATTGTTTGGCTACGAGATCCTCGCGCAGCGATAAACCTCCAAGGCTAGAATAATCCGTTTGCGGGGTTCTAAGAGTAGGACGGAATATTGACTTTCACCGCCATGGAACAGCCTTGAACCGACTTGTCGCTTTGGTCCTGAAGATTACCTTGCGGGAGACGGTATCGCTACTTCGACACCAACCACGGTTGTCCCCGCCAAGTTGCCCTGTGCAGACCCGGTCCACGCAACGACAACGCCAGCTGCTGATCGCGTAATCCTTGGAAATCCTACCGACTCTCGCCCACGATTGATGTGGAGTGCTTGTGGCGAAGTACACCCGCTCTCCGGCGACACCTGACACACGACTATTGCTTCACCGCCATTCGCATACTCCAACCAAAGAGCAAGTGCTTTGCCGTCACCCATCTGCAAGACATCTACGCGACCTGCGGGTGTGCCGAGATCGAGTTGCAACGGGTCTTCAAAGGATGCGCCCCCATCCCTGGAAAACGCAATTCGAGCCTTTGCCTCGCCATTGGCACCGGTGAACCACACGACTACCGCGTACGTTCCCAACGCATCGATGGCAGGTCCGTTGACAGGGCATCCTGCGATTTCCCAGCCGTCGCCGTAGATTGTTTCGGGGTCGGTCCATTCTTCTTCGACCAACCTGACAACCGAAATATCGCGGATTTCTTCGGCTGTTCGGTCCCTGTAAACCGCTATGATGTTACCTGCTTCCTTGCGGACGGCCGATGTTTGACAGCACGTACAAGCGCGTGGGTCGAGCAGGCTTTCCGGTCCCATTGAACCGTCCGGCGCAATGCGACGTGCGCGGACCTGCATGGCATTCTCATAGCTGTCGTCTGCGGCTTGATTATCGTATGCACGACCATCTAGCCAAAGAGCTGTCAAACCAGCGCTATCATCAGGGATTAGCGACACGAAACCATGTTCACGCTTTGATCGGTCATCGTGGGGTATGATTGGCGTTGTCCAGTTCAAACCCTCATCGAAGGAGAAAGCGATCTTTACGTCGTATTGATAGCTGCCCGGCCCATTCAATTCCAACCAATGCGCTGCAAGCGTCCCATCGCTAAGCCCAACGACTGACGGAAAGTCGGCCCAGTTCACAAACAGTGTCTCAGATTGATGAATTGTACGCGCCTCCGTCCAATAGGTGCCATCGAACAGGGCCATCCGAACGGCGTTGTTACCTTCGGTCCAACTCATCACGATCCGACCATCGGGCAGTGTTGAAAGCGAGGGTTCACGTGCGTGATCCCCAACCGGTGCAACCAGTGGTCTGACTGGAAACAGAGGGGCATCTTCAGCCGCTACAAAGGGCGCACCGAGCATAAAAAGAGCCGTGCAAACGAATAAAAATCTAATCGGCCTCAACCTCCGGTCCAACCGAAACGAGATAAGCCCAGACTGCCTTGGCATCCGTTTCTTTCTTCAATTTGAATGACATGCCAGATTTCGCCTTGCTGTCGTTCAGAAAAGTCGCGAGGAACTTCTTCGGATCTGCAATATAGGCTACGAAATCGCTCTCGTTCCAGACCAAGCCATTCTCGCCCGCTTCACGAATAGAGTCCCGAAATTTATTCCCAAACATTTCTTCGGTCCCTGCTGTTCGGTTGTACACACCATAAAGATTTGGCCCAACCGCGCCACCCTTTCGGATAACGTCACCATCCGTCCTGACGATTGAGTGGCAGGCCTTGCACTTGTTAAATACCTTGTCTCCGGCCGATGCGTCGCCGGTTGCATGTCCATCGGCGAGAACACCTGTTCCGGACAATGCCAATGCTAGCGTTGCGATAAATTTAGGTTTCATTCGTTTCTCTCCCCGTTGATGACAGTTATTATCTACTGGATGGCTGTTATGCTTTTGCCTCAGGTCGACAGGTCACTCAGTTAATTCCGTTTTCCCTTTGAAGAGCCCGTATATATGCCACGATATTCAATACTTCTGCTCGTGTTACGCCCTCGACAGCTGGCATGTTGCCAAACTTCCAATGGTGCGCCCGAACACCATTCTGTGCTGCGAGGACAAACGCCATGTCACCGTGGTGGCCCGGCTCATAAATCTTGTGCACCAGCGGTGGAGCAACGCCGTCCTGACCCTGCCCATTGACGCCGTGGCAGGTCGCGCAGGCCGCACCATAGGCACGCTTGCCGATTTGCTCTTGCTCGGTGAAACTTGGGGGCAGCCTGACAGTTGCAAGCGCACCTGCGGGAAGTGCCATTCTTTCGTCCGTCTGAGTACTCGTCTGGGAGTGGGTCGGCTGCAGGATGTACCATCCTGCCGCAGAAACGGCGATCAGAGCAAAAAATATTGCTGCCCATTTCATGCTATCAAACTCCTTCATTGTGAAGCGAGGTCTCCATGCCCCTCGAAAGGCAAAGTCGTTTTTCTGAGCGGCGATTGCTCGAATTGGCTGACCTTTTCCAGCGTACTGTCATCAGCCTGGGCCACTTCGGACGAGTGGCCTGACCCGGCAAAAAAAGCCGTGATTTCGTGATACCGGATTCGGGTGTCTTCCAAGGTCTGATAGTAGCGGAAAAGTTCCTTCAGCGGTGCCGAGAAGTCCTTGTGCGCTGCCAGGACGGCCACCAGCGCGCCGAGTGTGATCCGCCCTTCGATGACGAAATATCCACCCAGAGAGTAGAACAGGAATGGCGTCAGCGCGGTCAGAAAATTGTTGAGGGCCTTGATGAAGAACTTCAGACGGAAAATCTTCCTGCGCACGTGCTCAAGCTCTCTAAAACTTGCGCTTACTGGCAGCAGCCCGGCCGGATTGACCTGCCGTTCGCGCAATTGATCGCTGAGCTGCCTGCCAAGCTGTCGGACCTCCTTGATCCTGGTGCGTGAAAGCGCGTTGACCCGCCGTTGCAGCTTGGGCAGCAGCACGAGCTGAATTGGCAGTACCGTCAGTGCGGCGGCACCCAAGACAGGGTCCTGAACGAACATGAAAAACAGGATCGTCAGAAGCGTACCGCCTTGCAGGATTGGCAGCGTAAGGACATCTGCCGCGAAGCCACCGATGGGCTCGACTTCCTGTGCGAGAATAGGGACGATCTCGCTTTGGTTTCCGGAGTCTGGATCGCTGCGCCATTGCCGATAGACCAGCAGGCGGAAGCGCCGCAGAAAACGCTCGGCGACATACCCTTTGAAGACGTTAAGGCTATATTTGTTTAGCCCATTCAGGATAATAGCCAAAAGGTAGAGACCGCAAAGAAGCATGAGGAAAACGACCTGGTCGACGTCTCGTCCCAAAACGGCAACTGGGAAACGGCCAGAATCCAGAGCGTTGTTTACGATCTGTTTTGGCAGTTCCAAAGTCAGATAGAGTATAGGCATCGCGATGAGGCTAACCACGATCATCAACGCTTGCTGCCTTCTTGAATAGCGCAAGACGGTGCTGAAAAGACTTCCTTCGAGCCCTCGTATGGGCTCTGGGTGGATCGCAGGCGTGCTGCGGTACTTCCAAAGCTTCAGAATGCCGCGAATAGCAAGATATGAGCCAACACTGATCAGCAGCGCGGGGGCCAAGACCAGTATGAGATGAATGAACGGATGAACCCAGTCCGGCGTGGCATCGCTGTAGTCGTACCCAAGGGCGGCAGCTACGTCGTGTACAAGCAGGTGATACCTATCCAAGAGTGACATTGAAAATGTCTAATCCTTGGACTTCGGCGCAAGGTGATCGTGCACGATGATGACGCCCCACATGCCCGCTTCCCGGTGGCCGGGAATCAAGCATACGAACTCCAGGTTGGTCATATCGGAGAAATCCCAGATCAACTCGGCATTTTGCCCACTAGGGATCGAAACCGAGTTGGCGCTGTCATGCTGCATATCGGGATGTTCGCGCATCCATTGCTGATGTTTTGCGACCTCGTCAAAGGAACCGAGAAAGAACTCGTGATCCAATGCGCCGGTATTTCTGATTGAAAACTGGACAACCGAGCCGCTTTCAATCTGGATCGCGTCCGGCTCGAAAAGCATGTAGCCGCTTTCCGTCTCCCGTATGGATATTTCAATCGTCCTGTCGATCGAGGAGCCATCACCGGGTTTCCCGATCGGATCATGGCCAGGCACTTCGAAGGCTCGCGCGTGAGGCTGCTGGCCCTTGCCACTGGAAGCGCCCACTGAAAAAGCCGGAAGGACAAGCGCAAGGGCGATGGTGCAGGTTCTCAGGAAATTCTTCATGCTCGGCTACCTCCGTAGCGCTTGATTTTATGGGATCTTCTTGCTTGCTTGGGCTAAGCGATCAAGGCGATGGGGCCGGAGTGTTTACCCCCGGCCCCATTGTTAGTAGTTACTTCATCTGCGTGACGGTCAGTTTACCCTTGACCCGGTCGGCAACGAACTCGATGTCCTGACCTTCCGCCATCTTGGCCACCATCGCCTCGTCGGCGCGGAACACCATGGTCATTGCCGGCATATCCAGGTTGACGAGAGGGCCGTGGATAATTGTGACCTTGCCGGCCTTTGCGTCGATTTTCTTGATGGTGCCGCTTGTGTATTCCACGTCAGCCTGAGCCATCTGGTCACCGACTGCGACCTCACGGTGCATTCCCGATTCGTAGTGGCCCGGGATCAGGCACGCTGCTTCGAATGTGCCAGAATTTGCGAAAGTCCAGACAACTTCGCCCGAGGCGCCCGCATCGAGACGGATACGGTTCGGATCGTCATGTTCCATGTCCATCTTGGCCATTTCGATCTTGTGCTCGGCATTACGCTCTACCGTGTCGAGGACGAATTCATGCTCCAGCTCACCCTTGTTGGTGATGTTGAAGCGGATGGTTTCGCCCTCCTTGATATCCATCGGCTCACTCTCGATCAGCATCTGGCCCTCATCGTTTTCGAGCAAAGTGACGTCGATTGTGCGGTCAACCTTGGCGGCGTCACCCGGCATGCCGACCATCATTGCGGCTGGCTTGGTCTCCCCATGTCCGCCGTCGTGTGTACCTGCAGCAAAGGCCGGTGCTGATAGCGCGATCGCGAAGCTTGTCGTCAAAAGAAGATTTCTCATTTTATTGTCCTGTAGGTTGGTTCGGTTGGAGATGACGAAGGGCCGCTCAGCCCTTCGAGGTTGGTTTCGGTGTGAGAATGGTTTTGGGGCTGTTGTTGGAGGCAAAGTCGGGTAATTCGCCAGTCCATTCGTAGGCCATCTCGCCCGGAGGGTTCTCGTACCAGCCGGGATCGGAGTAATCGTCCGCGTCGATGCCGTCCCGCACCTTCACGACCGAAAACATGCCGCCCATCTCGATGGGTCCGTACGGGCCCCAACCCGTCATCATCGGGATGGTATTGTCGGGTAGCGGCATTTCCATTTTTGCCATGTCCCCCATGCCGGACATGCCCATCGGCATGTATTCCGGCTGGAATTGACGGATCTTCTGGGTCAGCGGCTTCTTGTTCACCCCGATGAACGTCGGCACGTCATGGCCCATGGCGTTCATCGTATGGTGCGATTTGTGGCAATGGATCGCCCAATCTCCCAGATGATCGGCGACGAATTCGTAGGCGCGCATCGCACCTACGGGAATGTCGATGCTGACCTCCGGCCACTGTGCTTCAGGCGGCACCCAGCCGCCATCCGTGCAGGTGACCTTGAAGTCATAGCCGTGCATATGGATCGGGTGGTTCGTCATCGTAAGGTTCCCAACCCGTACTCGCACCCGGTCGCCCTTGTTCACGACCAGCGGATCGATGTCGGGGAAGATCCGGCTGTTCCAGGTCCAAAGGTTGAAATCCGTCATCGTCATGATGCGGGGTACATAGGTACCCGGATCGATGTCGAAAGCATTCAGCATGATCAGGAAATCACGATCCACCGGCATGAATGTGGGATCCTTGGGGTGGACCACGAACATGCCCATCATCCCCATCGCCATCTGGGTCATTTCATCGCCGTGGGGGTGGTACATGAACGTTCCGGACTTCACCAAGTCGAATTCGTAGACGAAGGTTTTGCCCGGCGGGATGCTTGGATGGCTCAATCCGGAGACCCCATCCATGCCTGAAGGAAGAATGAGCCCGTGCCAGTGCACCGTTGTGCCTTCCGGCAGCTTATTGGTGACGTAGATGCGCACCCGGTCGCCTTCGACTGCTTCGATCGTCGGGCCGGTGGATTGGCCGTTGTAGCCCCACAAATGCGCGATCATGCCGTCGGCAAGCTCGCGTTCTACCGGTTCGGCCACGAGGTGAAATTCTTTCACCCCGTTGTTCATCCGGTGCGGCAGGGTCCACCCGTTCAATGTGACCACAGGTGTGTAGTCCGGCCCGGTACTAGGACGCGCCGTGATCGCCGTTGCTGCGCTATCCATTTGGGCAGCTTCGGGCAGGCCCATGTTCAGGGTTTGACCCCAGGCTTTCGAAGAGACCAGCGTTGCACCTGCCGCGCCGGCTCCGAGTAATTGACGTCTATTTAGCATGTCAGTTCCTTTCAGTGTCCTGCGCCGCCACCGGCGGCAAGTGTCGCGCCTTCTCCACCAGCACCGCCACCGCCTTCGCCGCCGCCATAGATCGCAGCGGTCAGATCAGCCTGTGCCATGTAGAATTCGCGTTTTGCGTTTGCCGCTTCCAGTGATGCGCCCAGTTTCTCGCGCACGTCTGTCAGCAGCTCGAAAGTGTTGGTGATCATGCCGTTATAAGACAGCAGCCCCTCTTCTTCGACGGTCGTGCGTAGCGGCACCAGAACGTCGCGATAGTGGCGGGCGATCTTATACGCGGCGTGATAGGAGGCTTCAGCACCACGCGCTTCGGACCGGACGTTGACGGCTCTTTCTGCCAGCACGTTGGCTGCTTGCAGGTACGACAATTCCGCCTTGCGCATCCGTGCCTTCCCGGTGTCGTAGATCGGGATTGCGAACTCCACCTCCACCTGAGGGGTGGTCACGGTCTCCGTTTCTCCGTCCTCAATTTCCCGCTCCGCTTCGAACCCGGCAATGAATTCGAGATCGCTGATAATGCGAGTCTGATCAGTCAGACCAAACGCCTTGGCCTGTGCTTCCAGGCCAAGTTTGGCAACGCGCAGATCAACCCGATTTCGCAATGCTTTCGCTTCGATGTCAGTCACACGGCCGACGGAACGCGGCAGCGCAGGAAGAGCATCGGGCACATAATAGTCGACTTCGGTGCCCCACAGCCCCATGAGCCTGGTCAGCTGCTCTTTGGACCGGGTAGCATTCAAGCGTGCCTGGGCAAGTTGTCCGGCGAGTTCGGCATTGAATGCCTGTTCACGGGCCTGCCCGGCTGTGTTAAGCGCGCCGGTCTCGCCCAGTCTCATCGCTAATTCCGATCCGGCGTCAGACGTCGCTTTCGCACGGCGGAGATAACTCACAGCTTCGAAGGCGGCTACGGCATCGACCCATGCCTTCCGCGTCTGATTGGCCAGTGCGAGTGTGTCGTTCACGGCGCTCAGTTGAGCCTGCCGGAAGTTTGCGTCTGCAATGGCCGTACGCTGCTTGCGAGTGGTGGCATCGAGCACGTTCGACCGGATCAGTCCCTCGATCGCCCTGTAGGCACCCAGTTCGGGCGCACCGATGCCCAGTATACCAATCGACACGATTGGGTTTTCCGGCATCGATTGCTGCCAGGCCTCTGCGGCAGACAGGCCGACGTTTGCATAGGACGCCTGCAACCCTTTGTTGTTCAGAAGCGCGACCTGAACGGCGGTGTCCGCCGAAATGGTCTTGCGGTGCACCATTGCGTGCACCTGCTTCTTCAAGGCCTCGTTTTCGGCCTGGGTTTCGGCGAAGGCTGTCCGTTTGCCGAGGGCTGGTGTGACCTGGCTGGAAATATTGGCGAAGCCAGCTTTTGGTTCCGTGTAGATGCCCGGCACAGCGGTAGCACAGGCACCCAGGATTAGCGGAAAGCCGAAAACCAGCGGAAACTTCGATACCCGCATCAGTTGCCCTCCGTCTGTTCTTGATTGACGGAACGCCAGTCGCGGGGACCTGTAGGGCCGCGATAGGTGTAGCCCGCCAAGGGGTCCTGATAGCTGATCGGCGATGAAACTGCCGTGTTGACGACGGCCTGTTGGGTCGCGACGGACGGCAACGGGGTGGGCTCATAGGCGCATGCGCCAAGCCCGAGGGCCGAAGCCCCCATAAGTAGATGAATTTTCATGAAAGTAACCTGATTGGTGAACGTTGTCTCACGCAGACTCTGCGCAAGGCTCACACCCGTTTTGGGCGTCGGTTCAGATCAGGAATCGAGGGGGCCGCAGGAACCCTGCTGTTTCCACCGAATACGTTTGACCGTCGAGAATGACATATTCACTTGTACCAACCGGCTCTGCTTCGATCTTGGTGTCTTCGAGGAAGACGACAGAAATACAGATACCGTTGCAACACTCTTGGGATTGTTGCTCTTTGCCATCCTTGTCGGACGCTGCGATGTCGCTTGCGACCCTAAGCTTCTCATGCGCGTGATGCGCATCGCTTCCGGTGTCATGAGTCATGGCGGCACCAACGACAACAATAGACTTGGCTTGATGTCCGTCATGCATGCCGGACGCCGCGTGAGCGGCAGAAGGTGGTGAAAATACCAAGGCTAACGCAAACGCAATGCACGTAAACGTCTTGAACCAGCATGATATGAAAACTCGAAAGCTCATGCTCTAGATATCGGATACCGAAGCAATCCAGTCAATCCGTCCTGCGCAGGAAGGTTTGTCGCTTTTTTGTGAAAAAGGCGAGATTCGGCCGCTGCCGTCAGAAAATGTTGCATATCAGAAACATATAAAGAGCCAATATTCCCCTCCGGTCAGCGGAGCGATGCTGACGCGTCTTGTGCTACCGAACTTCAGCCAGCTTCTCAGACCTGTAGCCCGCGTCGCTGATCGCTACCGCCAATGCAGTTTCATCCAGAGTGCTGTCGACGCCGACGATAGGTGCAGTCAGATCGCACGAAACTTTTGCATCTGGGTCGGCAGCCATGATGGGCTTTTGCATGGAAGCGGCACGATGGCCGCGATCTCCGCGCAGATTGCAATAGACCCTGAAAGGAGTCCGCCCACTCGGATAGGAATATTCCGTTCTGAAAATTACCGCCAGCGTAAGACATGCAGAAAAGCTACTTTCCAATGCTATCAACATTTCCGCAACTAGGTCCGGCAGTAACCTACCATTTGTTATGTCGCTCGGCCTGCAGTCGAGACATGGAACGCGGTTCAGGAGATTTCGAAACTTAAATTTCATTCGTCCCAAAGACCTGGAGCGAATGCTTGGTTCCCAAACGCAGGTTCAACATCCTCGATCTCAAGCCGTATATGTGCCAACGTTCTAACATGCAGAGGTTTTTCTCCGTCGACATGCCCGGTGTTCAATTTGTGAGCATTGTCTTGGCATTCAGCCTCGCAGCGTTACTGGCGGTCCTCTGCCTTTATATCTTGCTTTCGCCGGGCTTTGCAGCGGCTCTTGCCGCCGGCGGGCCATCGCTGGCCCGCTTTCTGAGGCAAGTTACGACCAACGGTCTGCCCGTAGTTTTTGCCATAAACTATGTCAGTTTTTTTCTTTTCGCGGTGATACAGAAACCAAAGGTCGCCCGCCGAGATACGGCGTTTTTCGTGCTGGTGGATATCTTGCTCAGAGCCATTCTCTTTCCAAGCCTCCACGCACTGATCTACGTTTTGTCTGCCGACTGGTTCGAGTCATTCGGGGGCAGTCGTGCAACCGCGTTGTCGGTCGTTGCCCCAACCCTTGCGCGTTCGGCGTTTTTTGAGAACATCTCCGGAGTTTATCTTTATGCGACAATGATCAGCGCGCTGCCGCTATATGTTTCAGCTTTCGGGCAGTCGGAATTTCTTGGACCGACCGTTCGTCGCTTGCCAATAAAAGCGGGCTTGATGCTGCTCGCCTTGTTTGCGTTTGCCCTGTCGGTCGGATTGATCGCAATCGGTGCACAAGGCATCGCATTCCTTCAGGGCTAAATGATGGCTGGCTATTCACCGTGGGAATGCGCGGCCTGAGGTGCCAACCATCGCGACAAGTAAACGCGCTCGAAAGCGAAGACAGCGATCATTCCGACAGCCGCATACAGAACGATCATCGGGTCGCTTTGAAGCTTCATCACGGTGAAAGCTGCCAGTACAACTACATCGAGCGCCAGGGCAGTCAAAAGCACGATACCTGAGGCGCCGACGTCTGCTCGACGATAGTGGAACACGCCCCAATGTATGATCATGTCCATGACAAGGTAGAAGAAAGCACCGAGGGATGCGATCCGGCCAAGATCGAAAAGCACGGCCAACGTCGCGGCGATGACAACGGTATAGACCAGCGTGTGGCGTTGGATAGGGCCGGACATACCGAAATGGCTGTGCGGGATCATTTCCATGTCGGTCAGCATCGCCAGCATACGCGACACCGCGAAGACGCTGGCCAGAACGCCCGATGCGGTTGCGACAGCGGCCAGGATCACCGTCAATATGAAGCCGGTTTGTCCAAGGGCGGGCTGCGCCGCTTGTGCAAGAGAATAGTCACGCGCTGAGATGATCTCCTCGATCGTCAGACTCGAACCAACCCCGAAGGCGACCAACAGGTAGGCGACGACGCAGATCCCGATCGAGAACATGATCGCTCGGCCAACGTTGCGGTTTGGTTCGGTGATCTCGGCCCCGCTGTTGGTGATCGTCGTGAACCCTTTGAAGGCGAGGATAGCCAGCGCCGTGGATGCTATGAAACCCGTGATGCCATAGGATTGAGGCGTCTCGGAAGCCGCAGCGAACGCAAAACCACTAGACCACAAAGCAGCGATGCCGAACAGAGCTATGCCACCGATCTTGATTGCTGCCATAATCAATGAAAACAGCCCGACCGAGCGGTTTCCGGCCATGTTCACCAGAAAGGCGAAAACGATTACGGCCACGGCCAGAGCGGGGACCAATGGGCCACCTTCGATATCGAAAGGGCGCAAGACATAGGTGGCGAAGGTCCGGGCGACGAGGCTTTCCGCGATCACCATGCTGAGCGCCATCAGCAGTGCGGCCCCGCCCGCGATGGCTCCGGGGCCATAGCATTTCTGCAGGATCATGGCGATGCCACCCGAGGACGGCCATTTGTTCGACATCCTGATGAAGCTGTAGGCGCTGAAGCTTGTGACGACCGCGCCGGCGATGAATGCAAGCGGGAAAAGCGGGCCGGCGAGCTGCGCGATTTGCCCCGTCAACGCAAAGATTCCAGCGCCGATCATCACGCCTGTCCCCATCGCAACGGCTCCGCCCAGACTGATGGAATTTTCGCGGTACGTTTCTTTTTCGCTCTGCATAAATGGCCCCCTTTTAATTTTGGTTCGTCCGAACGCTGTTGCGCGCTTCTAGATACGAACGCCGCGAAGGCGCAGCGAATTGAGCACCACCGAGATTGACGACGCGCTCATGGCGAAGGCAGCAAACATCGGACTGATGAGGATGCCAAAGAAGGGAAACAGAACTCCCGCCGCGACCGGCACGCCGGAGGCGTTGTAGATCAGCGCGAAGAACAGGTTCTGGCGGATGTTGCGCATCGTGGCCCGGGCGAGCCGCCGCGCACGCACGATACCATCAAGGTTGCCCTTGACCAGCGTGACGCCCGCGCTTTCGATGGCCACATCGGCGCCGGTGCCCATGGCGATGCCGACATCGGCCTGCGCGAGCGCGGGGGCGTCGTTGACGCCATCCCCGGCCATGGCGACCTTGTGGCCCGCCTCTTGCAACTCAAGGATGATCCGCGCCTTGTCCTCCGGCAGCACGTCGGCCCGGATCTCATCGATTCCGAGCCGCGTGCCGATGGCCTTGGCCGTGCGTTCGTTGTCGCCGGTCGCCATGATGACGCGGAACCCCAGTTCATGCAGATCCTCGATGGCTTCTGGCGTGGTCTCCTTCACTGGGTCGGCGACAGCAACTAGACCGGCGATCTCGCCATCCAGCACAACGAACATGACCGTCTCGCCTTCGTCGCGGCGGGCATTGGCCTTGGCGGTCAACGCGCCCGCCTCGAGCCCCAATTCGCGGATCATCGCCAAATTGCCGAGCGCGACCGCTTTGCCGTCAACGACCCCCTTGACGCCCTTGCCAGTGACCGCCTCGAAGTCCCGTGCCTCGTCCATTTTGACATCTCGCTCCTCCGCACCCCTGACGATCGCTTCGGCCAAGGGGTGCTCCGATCCGCGCTCAAGCGATGCGGCGAGACGCAAGACCTCGGCTTCGTCGTGGCCGGGTTGCGGGAGTACGTCGACAAGCCGCGGCTTGCCTTCGGTCAACGTGCCGGTCTTGTCGACGATCAGGGTATCGACTTTCTCGAACCGCTCCAGCGCCTCGGCGTTCTTGATCAGCACCCCTGCCTGAGCGCCCCGTCCTGTCGCTGTCATGATCGACATCGGTGTCGCCAGGCCAAGCGCACAAGGACAGGCGATGATCAGAACCGCCACCGCCGAAATCAATGCGTAGGAAAGCGCAGGCGCGGGCCCCCAGATCGCCCAGGCGATGAAGGACAGGACCGCGATACCGATGACGGCCGGAACGAAATATCCCGCCACCTTGTCGGCGTATTTCTGGATCGGGGCGCGCGAGCGCTGCGCGTTCGACACCATCTCGACAATTTGAGCCAGCATCGTGTCGGACCCGACACGCGTCGCCTCCATCACCAGACTGCCGGTGCCATTGATCGTCGCGCCGGTCAGCGGGTCGCCCTCGGTCTTCTCGACCGGCACGGGTTCACCGGAGATCATGCTTTCGTCGACCGAGGACCGGCCGTCCAGAACCACGCCATCGACCGGCACCTTGTCACCGGGCCGCACGCGCAGCCGGTCCCCGACTTGCACGTCCTCCAGCGGGATTTCCTCCTCGGATCCGTCGTCCCGGATGACCCGCGCGGTCTTTGCCGCCATGTCGAGAAGCGCGCGGATCGCCTTGCCGGTCCCCTCGCGGGCGCGTAGTTCCATCACCTGGCCGAGCAGCACCAGCGTCACGATCACCGCCGCCGCCTCGAAATAGACGCCGACATGGCCTTCGGAGTCTCGGAACCCATCAGGGAATATGTCCGGTGCGAGAACGGCAACGACGCTGAAGAGCCAGGCGGCAAGAACGCCCATGCCGATCAGGGAGAACATGTTGAGGTTCAATGTGCGGAACGAAATCCATCCGCGTTCCAGAAACGGCCAGCCGCACCACAAGACCACTGGCGTTGCCAGGATCAATTCGATCCATTGTGTGGTGCTTTCGCCAAAAAAAGTCCGGACTGCGGGGAAACCGACGAATGGCCCCATCGTGAGGACAAGGAGCGGGATCGTCAGGACTGTGCCGACCCAGAACCGCCGTGTGAAATCCACCAGTTCGGGATTTGGACCTTCATCGCCCGGCACACCGGATTCCAGTTCCAATCCCATACCACAGATCGGACACGCGCCCGGATCAGGCTGCCGCACCTGAGGGTGCATCGGGCAGGTGAAAATGGGACCATCATGTCCTGTAGGAACCAGATCATATCGGCCATCGGCCGGCGTGGCACCCGCGTGGTGTTCGTGATGATCATGTGCTGAATGGACCTCGAGCTCCGATTCCGGCACGAGGTGCATCCCGCATTTCGGACATTTGCCGGGCTCAAACTGCCGCACCTCAGGGTGCATGGGGCAAACGAATACCGAGGAAGCTGCTGTGGTTTCAGAACTGTCGGGGGTGCTCATTTTGCGGTCCTTTCCGAGAATGCTTCTCTTGCTTGGGGCTTCCATCCACAGGAGGGTCAAGAGAGATCAGTACGGCGATTACATTGCGGCTCTGCGGGGTGGCGCTGTCCGGCCCCGTTCCCGCCGGGCGAACACGATCAACGCCAGCCCGACCAGCACCATTGGCATGGAGAGCAACTGGCCCATGGTCAAACCCCACTCACCAAAGTGGAGCGCATGGCCAATTGGGTTATCTTCCGTCACGAACTGCTGGTCCGGTTGCCGGAACATCTCGACGAAATTTCGGGCAAGACCATAGCCGGTCAGAAACACGCCAGCCAAGGCACCGGGCATTTTCAGCCAGCCCCGGCCCCAAGCGAGATAAATGAGCAGTATTCCAAGAATGAGCCCCTCCAATACCGCCTCGTACAGCTGGGACGGGTGTCGGGCGCAGAGGCCGCTAACCCCTGGGCAGGCCTGCGCGACTTCGCCGGGAAAGATCACCGCCCAGGGAACGTCCGTTGGACGCCCCCACAACTCATTGTTGGTGAAGTTCGCCAGCCTTCCAAGAAACAAGCCTGGTGGTGTTGCCAAAGCCAGCAAGTCGCCAGTGCTGAGCAATGACGCGTTCTGTCTAAGGCAGAACAGCAAGGCCGCGATGACAACTCCCGCGAACCCCCCGTGGAAAGACATGCCGCCTTGCCAGACCATCAGAATTTCCAAGGGATTGGCGAGATAATATGCGGGCTGGTAGAACAGTACAAAGCCCAGGCGACCACCAGCAATCACGCCGATGATGATCCACGTCAGAAGATCTTCGATCTGCGTTCGGTCAAGCGGCGGTCCAGCTGACGTCCAGAGCGCGGGACGGCTTATGGCACTCGAACAAATGCGCCAGCCAATCAGGATACCGAAGATATAGGCTAGCGCGTACCAGCGGAGTGCGAATGTGACCCCCCCGATGTCGAAGGAGAAGAGGTCGGTTCCAATATCCGGAAATGGCAATCCCGCTGGCAGCACTGGGTGAGTTCCTCATCAAGAATTTACGTGGGGATTAGATGGCATTGATCGAGCACCGCTAAAGGCGCTCGATCTGCGACAGGGCATCCAACGCCCATCCCGCCATCACGCGGTGTCGAGGGCGTCCCGAAGGAGATCGCGGACTTCGCCGGCGACCGCGTCCAGGTCTTGGTTCTGCACCGCCTGCATCGAAGCGACAGGATCGACCGCGCTGACCTCGGTGTCGCCGTCCAGTTGCCGCAGGATAACATTGCAGGGAAGCATCGCACCGATGCGAGGCTCGATCTCGATGGCTTTGTGCGCCATGCCCGGATTACAGGCCCCCAAGATGCGGTAAGGCGGCATGTCCGCATCAAGTTTCTTTTTCATCGTCGCTTTGACGTCAATCTCAGTCAGAACGCCGAAGCCCTTGTCTGCCAAAGCATCCCGAACACGCATCTCTGCGTCATCGATTTTGGTGTCTTTCAGGACGCGATCATAGGTATAGGCCATGGGAATTTTCCTTTCCGTGTCTCTATTTGTTGGCATACCGAGGCTAAACGGTTCAGGTCGCGGTTCGGTTCAATGTCCCGACCGCGAATGGTTTTGGGGTTGTGAGGACGGGTGCCGGAAAAAAACCGGCACCCATTGGCTCAGTTGTCCTGCATCATGGAGCCGTTGCCCATGCCCTGACCGTTGCCAGGCCGCGCAGGCGCATCTGCCATATTCGACCGCATCATCTGCATCCGCTCCATCCTATCGGCAGGAGCGGCCATCTCTTCCGGCGTCACCGCGCCGTCGCCATCGGCATCGAGGTGTTGGAAGCGATCCACCATCATTTCGCGGATCATCGCGCTGTGGAGAGCTTCAAACTCGGTAATCGAGAGGCTTCCATCCCCGTCGCTGTCAAACTCGGAAAGCTTGGCCTGCAGCTGCGTGCGCATTTCTTCCGGCGTCGTTGTGCCGTCTCCATCAGTGTCGAACATTTGCATCATGCCGCCAGCCATGCCTGGGCTCATCATACCACTGCCCATGCCTGCGCCCATCATGCCTGCGCCCATCATGTTTCCGTGCATGCGCTTCATCATGTCCATCATTCCGCCCATGTTCCCCATCATACCGGGACCACCGTTCTGCATCATGCCTGGTCCGCTCTGGGCGCCAAATTGTCCCCCACGCCCGTGGTTGGCGTCCGCGAATGCGGCACCGCCAAGGGCGGTTGCAGCCAGGGTCATTGCAGCGAGTAAAGTGTTGCGTTTCATTTCGATCACCTCGTGTCAGTGTTGCGATACCCAGCATATGGGGGGCACCTGCAGATGCGGAATGCCACGCGAGCCGGTGTTTTGTATCGCGAGGTCACAAAGGCGGGGTCTGTTACAAATTGCGACAAATCAATTCGGGGCGAACGCTCCTCTTCATCTGAAACATGCGATATCCAGAAAAAAAGGTGTCGAGGATCCGTATACCAACCGAAACCGAACCCATGTTTCGGTAGAGGTGAAATCCGGAAGAGTTGATGTCGAGATTGCTAGAGGCCCTGAATATCCCGAAAATTCAATCATTCAACCCATGGCAGGAGGCTGCAGGGTGCTCTTTTTGAACCGCATTTTCTCAGTTCTAACCTTGGTAATTTTGGCGGGGTGCGGTGCAGGAAACGACATGCGCCCGGATGCTTCAGCCGAAGTCATCAGTAGCGCATCCTACCGTCACGATGGACCGGCCGCGCTGACGTTGTACACCATGATCAACAACAGGTCCGGGGCGGGTGCGCATAGCAGCGTCATGATTAATGGGTCGCAGCGTGTTATCTTCGATCCGGCAGGAACGGTCCGGCTGAGCGCTGTACCGGAACGGGGAGATGTGCTTTATGGCATTACTCCACAAGTGGCCGATTTTTATGCGCGGGCTCATGCTCGCGAGACCTACCATGTCGTCATACAAGAGATCGATGTGTCTCCCGAAGTCGCGGAGCAGGCTTTGCGCCTTGCAATTGCCAGCGGCCCAGCCGCTTCCGGTTTTTGTAGTGCCAGTACCTCCGCGGTACTCAGACAATTACCAGGATTTGAATCCATCGGACGCACATTTTTTCCAAAGCGCCTGATGGCGGATTTTGGCAAGTTGCCGGGCGTGCGAACCACAAAGCTGTTCGAGAACGATGAGGACGACAAATCCGTAGCGATCGCACAGTTCGAAAGTTCACTTGCGACACAGCCGTGAGTGTTCGTCCAACAATTCATTGGAAGATGTCCCTGCACGACGCTGTCCTCGGCGTGTGAGCCAAAGATGCAATAGGTTAGCTTCGAGCGGTAACGCTGTCTTCGGCCGAGTAAAGGAACGCCGTCGATCCGACAGCGACATTCGGATAGAGATCATTGATGTGGGCCATCACCATGCGCACGCATCCCGAACTGGCCCGGCCGCCAATGCTGCGAGGGCTCGGCGTTCCGTGAATTCGAAGGTACGTATCCCGATCTCCGACGAATAGATACAAAGCCCTGCTGCCCAAGGCATTGTTGGGGCCGGGCTCCATACCGTCGGCAAACCGCTCGTAAGCCTCCGGATCGCGTTCGATCATTGACTGCGTTGGCGTCCAGTGCGGCCATTCGACCTTTCGGCGGATCGTATAGGTGCCGGGTTCATAGAGATCGCCCTTGGCAATCGCCACCCCGTATCGCATCGCGGTGCCACCTTCCTCGATATGGTACAGATAGCGCGCGATCGCATCGACGTGAATGTCACCCGGGCGCAAACCGTCATTCGCCAAAACGCGTTGCGGCAGCAGCCTGGGATGCAGCCCCCATGGGTTGGTTGTTGCCGGGTCATAGTTGGCGGGCGTGATCTGCGCATCCCAAGCTGCTTTTTCGGCTGTTGACGGCCAGGTCTTAGCGAATGCTGGCGAACTCAGAGACGCTGAAAACAGCGAGCCGGAAAGTGCAAGGAAGTGTCGTCTTGTAACCATGAAGCGAAGCCCTTTGTTTGTTTTCGATGAATGCGGGACGATTCAAGAAACGTCCGCGACCCCATGCCACCGAACCTTTTGATGTCTTCCGATCGCGACCAACCAGAGGCAAGCAAGGACACCGCTTAGGATCGCGTTCCAACTCGCCATGGACAACGTCAGAAATTCCCAGACAACCTCATTGCACAGAACAAGAGTGGACGCATTTGAACTGGCAGAGGGCAGTAATTCCGATACCGACATTTGCGAAACATCGAGGCCGGATCCCGTGCAAGAAGTCGGTCCCTCCCACCAGCCGCGCTCGACCCCGGTATGAAACATTCCCAACGCGGATGTGCTGAGTGCCGACAGGGCACCGATTATCAGGATTGGCAAAATCGGCAGAGCAAAGAGCAACAGAGCGCCCATTCCAATGGCGATTGCGTGTGGGTAGCGTTGCCAGATGCACATTGCGCACGGCGCGTACCCAAGAGCCTGGAAAACGAAGGCCCCTAACAGCAAGGCGGCTGATCCTGCCGCCGCAGTCATGCCGAGAGATTTTGGTGTCAGGGTCAATGAACGCTCCCGTTGGCAATCGATGGACCTGTTTCTCGCTTGTCAGGTTACGTAGACGGCAAAAGGCCTGTTATCATTCAGAGATTTGTAACGGTATGTATCCGTCTCGACCCTCAGCCGACTCTGATCCACGTTGCCATACCGTCGGCTTGGTGGCTCAACATGTGGCAATGCAGCATCCACGATCCCGGATTGTCCAGGACGACGAGAATTTCCCGCGTCTCGCCGATATCCAGGAAGGTCGAGTCCCGGTATGGACCGGCTTCCCCCGCCGCATCGAGTTCCCAGAAATGGTGGCCATGCAGATGCATGACGTGTGGAAACCCGGTTTCGTTGCGGATTGAAATGCGCACGGTCGTCCCCTGCGCGACGGATAGGAAAGGGGTTCGAGGCAGTCCAGATACGTCATTGAGCGCCCATGTTCCGGTGCCGTTATGGGACGCGCTTCCCGCACCTCCCTGGAGCACCAGCTCCGCGGTTTGGCCGGGGTCTTGCGGGGCGGGCATTCGGTTGGCGGGCAACGCGGTGATGGGCACTTTCGCAGGCTCACGAGAACCGGAAACAGCGATTTCGCCGAGGCTCAACGTCCGCTCTCCAAAGCTGTCGTCGAATCGGATCGGCCCGGTCGCATCACCGATCACATCGCATCTTTGCCCCGGAGCGAGAAGGATCGGTTCGAGCGTCCGTGGATGCGCCAGGGGCATACCATCCAGTGCAACGATCTTGCCTGCCAGACCGTCCAGCCCGACACGGTAAACCCTGTCGATAGAGGGATTTATCAGGCGCAAACGCAGGCGGTCGCCTTGTCTCACATTCTTGCTGGTTCCATTGGAAACAAGCGCCGTGGCAATATTGCCGATACGGCCCTCGGTCGTAAAATGGGCCGCGTTGAATGCTTCGTCGTACTGTCCAGACATATCCAGCAGGAGATCGAAGAATTGAACAACAATATCATGGTCGACAGCCGGCGCATTTTGCTCCTCGACGATGAAGGCGCCGAAAAGGCCGCGACTGACCTGATCGTAAGACAGGTAATGGGAGTGATACCAATACGTGCCGGCATCCGGGACGCCGAATTGATAACGATATGAGTCGCCCGGAATGACCACATCCTGAGTGAGAACGTTGACACCATCCATCCGATTTGGAACCCGCAACCCATGCCAGTGAACAAGAGCGCCCTCCTCCAATCGGTTGTCGAGGGTAATGCGGGCGGTTTGTCCTTGTCGCATTCTGATTTCAGGGCCCGGCAGACCACCGTTGAAGCCCAACATCGACACGTCGTACCCAGCAAGGCGCGCCTTTATCGATTGGGGTGCGAGGATCAACTCGGGTGTCGCTGCTGGCAAGTGAGTGCCAGCCAGTGCAACGGTCATCCCGCCAAGGAAAGACCTCCGGCTCAAAGACAATTCCGTCACCTCATGAATGATGGACTGGCTTTCGCCAACTGCTGTGCTTGTGCCATTTCCGGTGGAGGAACTTCAAGGCGACAGAGCACCCCTCACGCCGTTGTCACTTTGGGATACAGAAAGACGCGAGCGCCGATTTCAACGCGATCGTACAGATCCTTCACATGCTCATTCGTCAATCGCGCGCATCCATTCGACACGGCCGACCCAATTGTCTCCGGGGCGTTCGTTCCGTGAATGCGAAGATAGGTATCGCGTCCGTCATCATCATGGAGATAGAGCGCGCGGGCCCCAAGCGGGTTGTTTGGCCCGCCTTTCAGCCCATCCTTGTACTTCGCGTACTTATGTGGCTCGCGCCGGATCATAGCGTTCGTCGGTCGCCACCATGGCCATTTGGCCTTGCGATCCACGGTGAACTCTCCGGGTTCGTACAAACCTTTGCGCCCTACTCCGACCCCGTAGCGGATCGCCATCCCGTCCTCGAGCATGAAATAGAGGAAAAAATCGTCAGGAACGACGTGGATGTCCCCGTTCATCCAGTCATCACGACGGGTGTTTATCAATTGCGGTTCGAACCGTTCGGGCAATTTGACTTTGTGGGCCCAGGCAGTTGTCGGCAGGAAGCAACCCAACGCTCCGGCACAAATCAATTCTCGTCTCGTGAAATTCTGCATGGCGCGATCTCCTCGGACCCATGAAAATTCAGTGCGCGCCAGGGGCAAAGAAAAGAAGCCGTGAACCGGGGCAAACGACGCGCCTTTGTTGCCTTGAAACCACGAAAATTCGCGCTTTTGGAACTCTCCAGCGCTGGAATGTTCTTCTTTTACAAAGAACTGCAAGGAGGTGACTGGAAATGCACTACTCACGATTCTTTATGATGATCGGAACATCGACCGTGGTCATGTTCGTTCTGATGTACCTGAACACCTATCTTTGGGGCCATATCTTCTTTTCGGAGACACGCCTTTACATGGCCATCCTGATGGGGGCGACCATGGCCGTGATCATGTTGGCGTGCATGTTGTCCATGTATCAGAACACCAAGGTCAACATCGCGATCTTCGTAGGCGCCATTCTTGTCTTTGCGGCAAGCCTCTGGCCGGTACGCGGGCAATTCACGGTGCAGGACAGGTCCTACATGCGCGCCATGATCCCGCACCATTCGATCGCCATCATGACGTCGACTCGTGCCGAGATCACCGACCCGCGCGTCCGGGGGCTGGCAGACGACATCATCTATGCGCAGGACAAGGAAATCGCCGAAATGCGCTACCTAATTGCTGATATTGAAGCAAACGGCGAGGCATCGGCCACGCCGACCGAACCGCCGCCACAGGTCGTGAATGCGCAACAGGCGCTTCAAACGGAGGTCGTGTCGAAAGTCGATCCCGAGTTTCTGACGGAAGACGAAATCGCTGCGGTGTTCCCGAATGGCGGAAATTGCCGCTTTGCTTACACCTCGGACAGTCCGGCTGTACTGGTGACTGGTGAAACCGGCGAAGGGTTTGCCGCCGCAATGAAGATCAGCGGTGATCTGGTGCGCCTGAATGCGCAGGGCGAAAATGCATTTTCTGAAGGCCCGCTGTCGGCCCGCATCGCAGAGACAGATGGTGACCTGACCGATCTAATCGTCAGCGCGGGAACCGACTACGAAGCCGGGTTCCGTGGTCAATTTACGTGCAGCGGATAAGGAGGAAAGGACATGCCCCGCGACACAGACAGCAAATCCGCGCAACTTTATCGCATGGTCATGCCGGGCCATGTCTGCCCCTACGGTCTGAAATCGAAAGACCTGCTGGAGCGGCAAGGCTTCGAGGTGGAAGACCATCCGCTTGAGACCCGTGAAGACACCGATGCTTTCATGGAGAAGCACGGTGTCGAGACGACGCCGCAGACCTTCATCGGCGGAGAACGGATCGGCGGCTACGATGATCTCAGGGTGTTCTTCGACATCGACCCACCCGAGGAAGAGCAAAGCGACACGACCTACCAGCCGGTCATTGCGATCTTTTCCGTCGCCGCGCTGTTGGCACTGGGCCTGTCGTGGCACCAGTACGGGTCGGTTCTCACCTTGCGCGGGTTCGAATGGTTCATTTCGCTGTCCATGACCATTCTCGCGATCCAGAAATTGCAGGATGTCGAAGGGTTCTCGACGATGTTCCTCAATTACGACCTGCTGGCGCGCAAATGGGTGCGATACGGCAAGGTCTACCCGTTCGGCGAAGCGTTGGCAGGTATCCTGATGACTGCCGGCGCGCTGCTGTGGCTCTCGGCGCCTGTCGCCTTGTTTATCGGCACGGTTGGTGCTGTCAGCGTTTTCAAGGCTGTTTATATCGACAAGAGAGAGCTGAAATGCGCCTGCGTCGGCGGTGACAGTTCCGTCCGGCTGGGGTTCATTTCGCTGACGGAAAACCTGATGATGATCTTCATGGGTATCTGGATGCCGGTCCGCGCAATCTGGTTCTGAATCGCGCCGAACCGGCCCCGTTCATTCGGACATTCGTATAGGTGAGAGATCTGCGAGGATCGGACAATCCGGACGATGATCCCCGGCACATTTCTCCACAAGTTCGGTAAGCGTCGTTCTCATGGATTGCAGCTTCTCGATCTTTTCCTCGATCTGGCGAAGATGCTCTTCCGCCACCGCCTTCACCTGAACGCTTTCGCGGTTTTCATCCTCGTAGAGAGCCAGAAGCGTCCTGCAATCTTCGATGGTGAACCCCAAGGCCCGTGCGCGACCCAGAAACGCCAGCTTGTGAACGTGGTTCTCGGTGAACGCGCGATAGCCGTTCTCGCTACGGTTCGGGCGGATCAGCCCGATGTCCTCGTAGTAGCGGATTGTTTTTGGGGGCACACCCGATTGTCGGGCAACGTCTCCGATGTTCATGTCGGACCTCCGTTATTCTGCTGGAGCAGGAGTGGCGGCTGCCATCTCTGCCGGGATTGCGCGCTGCTCGTCCATCGCCGGCGCGATGCCTCGCAGGCGCAGGGCATTGGTCAGAACGAACACCGAGGACAAAGCCATCGCGCCCGCCGCGAGAATTGGTGACAGGAGCAGCCCAAAGGCGGGATAAAGCACCCCGGCGGCGACCGGAATCAGCGCGACATTGTAGGCAAAGGCCCAGAACAGGTTCTGCCGGATGTTGCGCATGGTCCGGCGGGACACCTCGAAGGCATTCACCACGCCGCGCAAATCGCCGGACATCAGGACGACATCCGCGGACTCGATGGCCACATCGGTGCCGGTGCCAATGGCGATACCCACATCGGCATGCGCCAGCGCCGGGGCGTCATTGATACCGTCGCCGACAAAGGCGATGCGCTTGCCGCCCTCACGCAACGTATCGAGCGCCGCGACCTTGCCGTCTGGCAGAACGCCCGCGACGACGTGATCAATGCCGGTTTCGCGGGCGATGGCTTCGGCGGTTTCGCGTTTGTCCCCTGTGATCATCGCAACCGCAAGACCCTTTTCGTGCAGCGCTGCGATGGCTGCGCGGCTTGCCGGTTTGACCGGGTCGGCAACGCCGATCACGGCGGCGACACGTCCATCTATGGCAGCGTAAAGCGCCGTCCGGCCCTTGCTTGCGATATTCGTTTCCTCTTGTGCCAACGCCGAGACGTCAACGCCTTGCCGCGCCATGTATCGGTCGGCCCCAACCAATACCTCCACATCTTCGACCAAGGCGCGCACGCCGTAACCGGTGACCGATTGAAAGCCTTCGGCCCCCACAAGAGGTGCGCCCTCGGCCCGGGCTGCGCGCACGATCGCGTCCGCGACAGGATGCTCGGAGAGCGACTCCACGGCGGCGATCTTCGAAAGCGTCGTTGGACGATCAAACCCTTCCGCCAGCACCAGGTCGGTCAGTGCAGGTCGCCCCTCGGTCACCGTGCCTGTTTTGTCGAGGGCGACCACATCAACGGAATCAAGTTGCTGCAAGGCGTCACCTTTACGGAACAGGACACCCATTTCCGCAGCACGTCCCGTCCCGACCATGATGGAGGTCGGCGTCGCAAGCCCCATCGCGCAGGGGCACGCGATGATCAACACCGACACACCGGCGACAAGGGCCATTGTCAGGGCCGGATCAGGTCCGAAAACCAGCCAGACCAGCACGGTCGCCGCCGCGATTGCCATGACGGCAGGCACAAACCAAAGCGTGATCCGGTTGACCAATCCCTGGATCGGCAGCTTGGCGCCTTGGGCCTCTTCGACCATGCGAATGATCTGCGCCAGGGTCGTGTCGGCGCCGACCCGCGTGGCGCGGAATTGCAGACTTCCGGCGCCGTTGACCGTCCCGCCGGTCACCGGATCTCCGGCACCCTTTTCAGCGGGAATCGGCTCGCCTGTCAGCATGCTTTCGTCGACGCGGCTGGTCCCCTCGATGACCTCGCCATCGACCGCGATGCGTTCGCCGGGGCGCACGATGACGATGTCACCCTGAACCAGCGCATCGATCTCGATCTCAATGCTTTCACCATCGCGCATCACTCGCGCGGTCCGCGCCTGAAGCCCCAGCAGCTTCTGGATGGCCGCGCCCGTTCTCCCCTTAGCGCGCGCTTCAAGAAAACGCCCCAGCAAGATGAGGACGACGATGACCGCTGCCGCCTCGAAGTAGACAGAGCGCAGCGTGTCAGGCAAGGCCGATGGTACGAATGTCGCAACTACGGAATAGAAGTAAGCCGCCCCGGTGCCGACCGCGACGAGGCTGTTCATGTCGGGCGCGCCCCGGAATAGGGCCGGGAAACCCTTGGTGTAAAACGTCCGGCCCGGGCCGAAGAGAACGATTGTCGTGAGAACGAATTGAAGAAGCCAACTCGTCTGCTGACCAATCGTGGTCTCGATAAGCATATGAACGGCCGGAATGACGTGGCCACCCATCTCGATCAAAAAGACCGGCAAGGCGAGGATGGCTGCAAAGGTGACCCGTTTGGCAAGCGCCTGAGCCTCTTCCTCCTTGCGCGCAACCCTGTCGTCACCGGCTTGGGCCGTTGCCACGGTTGCTGGATACCCTGCCGCGCCGCTTGCATTTTCCAGATCGGATGTCGTGACAAGACCTTCGACGTAAACCACCGTTGCCGTCTCGGAGGCGAGGTTGACGTTCACCTCGACCACTCCAGGCACCGCGGAAAGCGCCTTGTCGACCCGCCCGACGCAAGAGGCACAGGACATCGCTGCAATCGTGAGTTCGGCCTTGGCCGTCCGCGCGGGGTAGCCCAGCTCGCGAAGGGTTTCGATGATGTCCGGAATGCGCTTGAGCGCGTCCACGCTCATACGTGCGGTTTCGGAAGCAAGATTAACCGACACATCCTCTACGCCGTCGATTGCATTCAATGCGCGGTCGACCCTGCCAACGCAGGACGCACATGACATGCCTTCGATCGGCAGGCTGATCTGTTTGGGTTCGGGCATATGTGTCACCTGTTTTTCCATTCAAGGTGAATATGGGGCTTCCAGTTACCGGAAGGTCAACCGAGAAGCAGTAAAATTTCTTCTCTTGACCTTCCAGCGGGGGGAAACCCCATGTCACCGACGGAAATCAGATGAAGGAGTGGTTCCAATGAAGTTCAGCGTTCCGGACATGAGCTGTGGACATTGCACCGCAGCGATCGAAAGCGCAGTGAAAACCGCAGATCCGAATGCAGGCGTAGAATGTGACCTTTCTGCCCGACAAGTGCGTGTCGACAGCGTGTTACCAGCCGATCAGGTCCAAGCGATCATTCGGGATGAGGGCTACGACGTGGAACCTGCGGCCGCTTGATGCAGTGCCCGGGCCACCCAAGGGCGGTCCGGGCACAGAATTTCAGTCTTCGTCTTTGCGGGCTTCTTCGACCAAGTCGGCAAGCTGCGCCTTTTCGACAAAGCCAGGCACCAGCGCGTCACCGATCACGAAAGACGGCGTGCCGTTAAAGCCCAGAGCTTGGGTCAGTTGCATGGATGTCGCAATGTGCTCTTCGACCTCGGGGGCCTCCATGTCCTTGCGCAACTGCGCGATATCCAGGCCGATCTCCTCGGCCACGCGCAGCACGGACGCCTCTTCCGCGCGGCCTTCCAGCCCCATCATAGCCCAGTGAAACTCTTCGTATTTGTCCTGCTTGCGCGCTGCCAAGGCCGCTTTCGCGGCGAACACCGATCCGTCTCCGAGAATGGGCCATTCACGATAGACGAGGCGAATGTTTGGATCCTCTTCGATCAAAGCCCGCACCTCGGGTTTGACCCGCCGACAATAGGGACAGTTGTAGTCGAAAAATTCCACAACGGTGACGTCCCCTTCCGCGTTGCCGAGAACCGGCGCATTCGGATCGTTCTCGATCAGATCGCGCTGGTCATTCAGAACTTGGGCCTGACTGAGCTCCTGCGCTTGCGCCTGCCTTTGTTCGAGGATCGCCACGGCCTCCATGACAATCTCCGGTTTCTCGCGGATTGCCTCGAGCACAAGTTCCTTGACCCGGGACTCTGACAGTTCGTCGGCGAGTGCCGGTATCGGAAGCAAGGCAGCTATCGCGACCGTCGTGAAGGCTTGTCTGAAACGCATTTTAGTTCTCTCCCCGTTGTTCGTCGGCTTCTGTCCGCGCGGCCTGGACTTCGCGGATGCGGTCTGGCCAGGTGGACCGGATGAAGGCCAGGATGTTGTGAATTTGCTGGTCGGTCAGCACGTCTGCGAAACCGGGCATGCCACTGTCGAATTCGACGCCCTGACGCGCCAGAAGCGCCGCACCCCCCAGTTTTGTGTAATCGAAGAGCAGGCTGTCAGGATGATGCCAGGTGTGACCCGTCTCATCATGCGGTGGTGCTGGCAGGCGCCCATCCGCGCCGGGCGTTCGCCATTCCGGCTGGCCTTCCAGACCCGCGCCATGACAAGACGCGCAGTTTTCTGCGTAGAGCAACGCGCCTTCTTCGATGTCGTAGCTCTCCGCCTTGGACGCGCTGCCGACATCCGAGGATGCACTGGTCGAGAGCCAATACATGAAGGCGGCTGCTGCGACAGTGATCGGAACGGACCAAACGAGATACCTCATGTGACCCGTATCCAGGTTGTCATGCCAGATGCGGCGTGGCTGAGCATGTGGCAATGGAACAGCCACTTGCCGGGATTGTCTGCCGTAAAGGCGATCTCCCGGGACTCGTTGCCGGCCAACAGGATCGTGTCCCGCATCGGCCCGAATGCGCCGTCGGGGCGCAGCTCGCGGAAATGCATCCCGTGCAGGTGCATCGCATGCGGGAAAACGGTCTGGTTCTCGATCTTCAGGCGCACCGGCTCGTTCAGGGATAGATCGGCCAGTGGCGTGTCGGTCATTTCGGCGACATCATTCAGGGCCCAGAATTTGCCCGCTTGGGCAAGCTGACGGAATCCAAGACGTTCCCCGCCGAGCAACGCGGACTGCATCCGCCCCATTGCACCGCCGGACATGACCAGTCGCAAATCACGCGCATCGGCAAGGTCCGGGGCGTGTGCCGCGGGGTTCGGCGGCAACGGCAGTGGCTTGCCTCTTGGTACTGAACTGGCTGTGCCGTTGACCAGAAAACTCACCAACGGGGTCAGTTGATCATCATCGCCGATGCGAAGCAACTGGGCGGTGCCGCCTTCGTCTTCGGTCACATCGACAATTAAGTCGACGCGCTGTGCCGGGCCGAGGATCAACTCGCCGTCAATCTGCTGGGGTTGGCCGATTGGCATTCCATCGACGGCCACCGTCCAGCCACTCAACCCCGAGAGCGTCAGCGGGAAAATTCGCGCGCTTGCTGCGTTGATGATCCGCAAGCGAATGCGTTCGTTGCGCTTCGCGGACAAGGTCAGGTCATAGCGCCCATTGGTCGTGATAAAGTTGCCGATGCGTCCACCGTGGCTCATCATCATGGGCTGTTCGAAATTGTCGAACAGCTGCCCGCTCTCAGGGTCGAGCAACCAGTCCTCCAGAACGATGACTTCCTCGCGGTCGATGTCCGGCCTGTCGGCCTCTTCGACGATTAAGGCGCCGCGCAGACCACGCGCGACTTGTTCGTACGAGCGATTATGCGCGTGATACCAATAGGTGCCCGCGTCCGGTACGACGAAGTCGTAGTCAAAGGTTTCACCTGGTGCCACGGCTTTCTGGGTCAGTCCTGAAACGCCATCCATCGCGTTATCGATCCGGATTCCGTGCCAGTGAACCGAACTGGGATCGGGTACCTCGTTGCGGAACCTGCGACGCACCCGATCGCCTTGTGCAACCCGGATTTCCGGGGCCGGAACAAGACCATCATAGCCCCAGATCTCTGTTTCCGGGTAGGTGTCCGGAAGAAGTTGTCGACGCGCAACCTTGGCAACCACGTCCTCGAACGGGGTTGCGGCATAGGCCGACCGCGGGATGACGGCCGCACAGGCCGCCAGAGTTGCATTGCGCAAGAAATCCCTACGTGTTTGTTTCATTTCGATCCTCGAGAAAGCGGGGGCGTGTCGCCCCCGCGTGATGTTAGTTCGAAGCGGAGTTCTCCGCCTCGACCGTGTCCTTGTTCAGCAGGAAAAGCGCAATCGCTTCGCGATCGGCAGGTGTCAGAAACCGAGTTCCCTCGCGAACCACTTCCGCCATGCTGCCGCCGAAAGCATCGCCCGAAGGGGTGATGCCGGTCTGGAGCGCATAAGCGAGGTTTGAAACCGTCCAGTCATTTTTGGCCAGGTCTTTTGGCCGTATCGCGGGTGCCTTGCTGCCACCGGGAAGCTGGGCGTTGCCTGCAAAGGAAGCACCGATATCGCGGCCTCCCGCAAGATTGCGCGGCGTATGGCAGGCTCCGCAATGTGCCGCACCGCGCACCAATTCCCGTCCGCGATTCCATGCGTCGCTTCGCCTTTCAACCGGCTCTGTATCCGGATCGTAGAAGAACGCCGCTCGCCAAAGCTTCAGCCCCCATCGTTGGTCGAATGGGAAGCTGACATCGTTTTCTGGTGCAGGCTCGTCCACGGGCGGCACGGTTTGAAATGCTGCCCATAGGTCAGCGATATCCTGGTCGGAAAAATCCGCATAGAAGGTATACGGGAAAGACGGATAGTACGGCGTTCCATCGGGACCGATGCCCTGCCGCACGGCTTTTGCGAACTGTTCTGCCGTCCATTCGCCCATGCCATGTTCGGGGTCTGTCGTCAGGTTGGGCGGATAGAACGTTCCGAACGGGGTTTCGAGCGGCGCCCCTCCGGCAAGTGGTGCGCCGCCCGCTTCAAAATTGGTATGACATGCAATGCACCCACTGGCGCGCGCCAGATACGCGCCCCGGTCGACATTGCCCTCTGTTGCAATCGGAGACACTGTACTGCCGACAGGCCATGCAATCACCGCGCCGAGGCCGGCCGTGCCCAGCACGGCGACCCCGCTGACGAGTGTCAAAAACCGGCGCATGGTTAGTCTTCTTCCGCCCGGAAGCGTTCATGGCACGCGGAACAGACCTGGGTCGTCATCGTGAAAGCCGCGTCGGCGGGCATTTCGGCAATGGCGGCAGCATCCATCATGCCGCCTCCGCCCATCATCGTGCTCCCGCCCATCATGGTTGTATCGCTTCCCATCATGGACCCACCGCCCATCATCGAGGTGCCACCCATGGAGGTATTGCCGCCCATGCCGCCCAATCCATTGTCGGCTGCGCGTTCCAGGCCCTCAGAGTATTCTTCCAGCTGATTTGCCAATGCTGCGAAGCGGTCCCAGTCGGTCCACACTTCGCCTTTGGCTTCCGAGGGCATGCCCCCTGTGCCCTCTGGGAACAGCTTTGTCATGCTCTCACCGGCGTGCTGCTGGAACAGGCGCGCTGCATCGCCCACAGCCCCTGCTTCATAGGCCGTTTCGCCCCGCATCATCGGGGCCACGGTCTTGACCGCCTTCCCCATTGCAAGCATGGCGTCCATGCGCTCTTTCACGATGCCGGTGGCACCGCTATGCGCGAATGCCGTGACCGCAGTACCTGCAATCAACACTGCCGCTGCGATAGTTGTCTTTTTCATGTCTTCGATCCTTCTTTGGGTCTGCTTTTCGAGCGATGTGAAATCAGAGCCACCGTCGCGGCGGTGGAGGATCGCTGGTGGGGCGCAACTCGGTTCGTTGGGTCGCGCCGTCTTGCATGACGGCCTTCAGAAAGTGAGGCTCGTAAACCACGTTTGTCTGGAGCAACACCGCTACCGTGACAGAACAATCGAGTCCTGGATGACAGTGGCCAGAGGCCTCGTTCGAGGGTGACCCTACATCTTCATGATTGTGGAATTCTTGCTCCAAGGACACTTCACCATGATGTACTGGTGCCTCAGGCATTCCCAGAACCACGAGGAAAAGGCCGAAAACGAGCGACAGGATCCATCTGCTGATCCGGGTCCAACGCATCAGTCGATCCCGTTGGCCCGCTGAAGTTCGCGAACATAGGCGGCAACCATCTTGACTTCTCCTTGGGTCAGCCCCTCGATCTTGGGCATATTACCGAATTTCCAGTGATGCGCACGCACGCCATTTTGAGCGGCTAGAACAAAGGCCATGTCTGAATGGTGGCTTGGCTCGTAAATCTTGTGCACAAGAGGTGGCGCAATCCCGTTCTGTCCCGCTGCGTTTGCTCCATGGCACTCGGAACACTTAGCCTCGAATATGGTCTTCCCAATCGTGGCTTGCTCCGAGAATTCTGCTGGCAGTTGGACCTGAACGATTGGGTCGCCTGCCTCTATCCTACTTGTGTCAGGAGGCGTCATGGAATGACCCATCGCTGTATCTTCCGCAGAAATGAACTGCCAAGTTGCAACTCCCCCGCCAGCTATAACTACGGCTGCGATAAGTGCGGTCAATTTATCCATGCCTGTATCTTCCGCCTTGTCTCTTGGGTCAGATGAGTTTGACTTGAGTGCCGACGGGCACCCGCTCGTAAAGCTCTTCAACCTGTTCGTTGAACAAACCGATGCAGCCATTTGACGACCGACGACCGATCTTTCGCGTGTCCTGTGTTCCGTGGATACGGTAGTATTGCCAGGACAGATACAATGCGCGGGTACCCAGAGGGTTGGCAGGATCGCCTCCCTCGACACGTGCCGGCCATTCTGGATTGCGTTCCCGCATGGAGGGCGTCGGCGCCCAGCTGGGTTTTTTGCGCTTTTCCACGACTTCGGTATAACCGCGTTTTGTGAGTTCGTCGGTCAGAGGAACGGAAGTTGGGTAGATCCGCATCTCGCCATCTGATGTCCAATGCTGGAGCGCCATCGTCACGGTGTCTGAGATGATGACCCCCTTTCCAAGTGCGTCGAAGTGATCTTGCCAGTCATGAACTCGGAAAGAAGAAATGTTGCGGCGAATGGTTTCGGCTCGAACCACGCTTGGTGCAACCAAAGCGACAGCCGCATACCCCAATAGGCTTCGTCGATTGATCTTGTTGTTTCGCGAAGTCGTCATGACACACTCCTAGCCTTCGGTTTGTACATGTCTTTTACGGGAGACCCGGCATCAGGCAACCTGACAAGACCGCGAGAAGTGTATCCATTTGTATCCTTGACCTTACCCTGCTGGAGGGCCGCAAATGACGCGTGGAACGAGACAAAGAGGGCGACATGGACCACCAGAACCATAGAAAAAAGCCGATCACGGACAGGCTCATGCATTACGGTATGATGGCGTGTTGCGTCGTCATGCTGCTGCCCTTTGCGGGGTTTTTTCTTGCCGGCGGCACATTGGCGGGCGTGTGGGGCAATGCAGCGGCTTTCGCCCCGCTCCTGCTGTGCGTTGGGGCGCATCTTGCGATGCACAAATTCATGGGGAAATCGTGCCATTCCGACAAGGCAAATGATTCTATCGAGGAAACGCCCGAGCCGATGACCTCCGCGATTCCAGTCGTCGTGCGGAACAGGCAGTGATGTGCGGAGGAAGGCACGGGTAAGCACATTGCTTTTGGCGGGTTTGTTGCTTGGGGGATGTGCGGTAAACCTTGCAGACTGCTTAGATCGCAGCGCTATCGTTTCCACGAAACAAGCGTCAGACCTTCTGCCGGAGGGGTGTCGGTATCTTTCAACTTCTGGGACAGGCGTCGCGCGAGTTGACTGCGCGGACGGTCGTCAGGGTTTTGCCGTGGGTATTCGTTGAGGCAACCTCCGCCGTCTTGGCGAAATCTGCGGTAAAAATAAGGGAAGGAAGCGGGTATCTTGATCGACTGCCTTTTGATCCTGCGACGGGTTTTGCTTATTCCCTTCGTGCTCCTGGCCCTTGTCTCTGGAAGTGTCGCGGCAGCAACCTCTGCTGAATACCAGAGTGCGCCACTCACCGCGCATCTCATTAGTGCACAGGAAGGCGTTCCCGAGAACACACTGACTCTGTCGGCCGGGCTTCATCTTCAACTGAACGAAAACTGGAAGACCTATTGGCGGTCGCCAGGAGAGGTGGGAATACCGCCTTCGGTCGAATGGACCGGTTCCGAAAACGTCGCAGATGTCGAATTCATGTGGCCTTTCCCGACACGCTTCACCGCCTTCGGCATCGAAAATTTTGGTTATGCGGGTGAAGTCGTCTTTCCGCTGCGCATAACGCTCAAAGATCCCGGCGCACCTGTGACTCTTTCCGCGCAGGTCAAACTGCTGGTGTGCTCCAATGTCTGTGTCCCGGAAGAGTTTGACCTGTCACTTCGCCTCGGACGCGGCAACGGCATCGACAGCACTGCGGCTGGGCTGATTGGCACGTTTTCCGAGCGCGTCCCCGAAGGAGCCGAGGCGGGTGGCGTCAGCGAGGCAAATGCCTTCATCGACGAAGACCTCACGGAGTTGATCGTCAGTCTGCGCGTCGATGAACCACTCCAGTCGCCGGATGTGTTTCCCGAACTGGGTATGGGTGTTGCGCTTGGCAAACCCGATATCCGTTTGGGAGAAGAGGATCGTTTGCTGTGGGCGCGCTTGCCGATCCTCTCGTCGAATACGGATGTGACGGTGGTGCCGTCGATTACCGTCACCGACGGCGAGAACCGGGCCTTCACGATCATCGCGGATCGCGTGGCGCAAGGCATCGCACCGCCCTTTGAACTGGCCGCCACGACACCGGACATGTTGGAACTGATCTGGATTGCCGCGATCGCGCTGCTGGGCGGATTGATTCTGAATGTGATGCCCTGTGTACTGCCGGTGCTGTCTATCAAGGTGTCGTCCGTGCTCAAACACACCGATCACGACACAACCCGTGTCCGGTTCGGCTTCGTCGCAGCCGCCGCTGGCATCATGATGTTCATGTGGGGTCTGGCGCTCGTCCTCTGGGCGCTCCAGACGGCAGGCCTCAGCGTCGGGTGGGGTCTGCAGTTTCAAAGCCCGCTGTTTCTTGCGGTGATGATCGCTGTTCTGCTCGTCTTTTCGGCAAATCTGTTCGGAGCGTTCGAGTTCGCCCTTCCACACGGCATGCAGACGCGGCTTGCAGGGGCCGGAGGACGCAACGGGTATTCCGCCGACTTTTTCACTGGCATGTTTGGTGCCGTCATGGCAACGCCCTGCTCGGCACCGTTCCTCGGCACCGCTGTGGCCTTTGCTTTGGCCGGGCGTGGCTTGGACATCCTCATAGTCTTTACGAGCCTCGGCCTCGGCCTCGCGCTGCCCTATCTCGTCATCGCCGCGTTCCCGCGTCTGGTCGCGTTCATGCCCAAGCCTGGTCGGTGGATGCTGATCATCAAAAGCGTCATGGGGGTCTTGCTGCTTGCTACCGCCGTGTGGCTGTTCTGGGCGCTCGACGGTGTCGCCGGGCTGGCCTCCGTCATCGCGGTCGCGGCGTTGTCCGGTCTCGCCGTTCTGATACTATCCCTCCCGAATGTGCAGTCCCAATTCAGGTGGTCTATTGCCACAGCCAGCCTTGTCCTGGCTCTTGCCGCAGGTCCTCTCCTGCAGCAGTCCGCGCCGGCCCGTTCAGAGTCGCAATCGGCATTGGCTTGGATCGCATTTGACCGGTCGGACATAGCGAAACGTGTGTCAGAGGGAGAGGTCGTCTTTGTCGATGTGACCGCTGACTGGTGCCTGACTTGCAAAGCGAACAAGGCACTTGTGATCGACCCTGAGCCAGTCCGCAGTGCGCTGGACACGCCAGGTGTCACGCCGATGCGGGCAGATTGGACACGTCCGGACGCGCGCATTTCCCGTTACCTTGAGAGTTTCGGTAGATATGGCATCCCCTTCAATGCCGTCTATGGACCGTCGGCACCGGAGGGCATTGTGCTGTCCGAATTGCTGACGACCGAGGACGTGATGGACGCCTTGGCGCAAGCCAGCGGTCGGGATGTTTCCGCAAAGGTTGCCGAACAGGAGTGACCTGCCCGGGCGGGACACCGACCAGCAGTCAGCCGCCGAGCCGCTCGAGCGCGTCACGGACCGCAGCACGCCGAGGATCATTGGCGGGCTGCTGCTCCAACAGCGCTTCAACCTTACGGTAGGCCTCAATGGCGCGATCCTCTTCCTGAAGGACGGCGTAGGCGTTTGCCAGCCGCATCCAACCATCCAGATCCACCGGTTCATCCTCAAGTCGCTCGGCCAGGCGCGAGACCATCGAGCGGATGAACTCCGCGCGATCCGCGCCACTCATCTCCGATGCCGCCGCGACATCTGCCGCACTCGGGCCGGGTGGGGATGTCGGCGCGCTGGGTAGATCGACGATCGGAAGATCTGCGGCGGCGGCGATCCGGTTGATCTGCAAAGCGTAGGTTTCCATCCATGGAACGTAAGCCTCTTCCTGATCCAGCCGGGAAACCAGCAACTCGTAGGCCCTACGCGTCTCTTCTTTCTGGAGATAATACAGAGACTCGAAGTAGGTTGCCGCAGGATTGGATGGGTCAAGGTCCAAAGCGCGATCAATGGCCAATTTTGCCCGTGGAATAACAACGCCGTCATTGGCAACCGCGACGGCCTCTGCCAGCATGGAGAATGTCGCGGAGGTGGCATCCTCCCGTTCGGCGACCACTTCGAAGGCTGCGACGGCATCGGCTGCTCTGCCCATGCGCTGATAGGTCTGGCCTAACAGCATCCACCCTTCGCTGGGGCCGCCGGTCGGATCGGATACAAGCCTTTCGCGAAGTTGTATTGCAAGCGCCGTCACTTCATCAGTCTGTGCGCGCTCCTCTGCACGGGCAGCGAAGGCCATTGAAGGCACCTCCGGCGATCCCATTGTCAGATAGTAGCCCGCGGCAATAACCGGCGCGAGGACCGACGCGACAACGAGAGTGACTCTGCCACCACTACGGGACGATCCGGCTTTTTCTTCCGAATTGCGGGTCGTCGCGAGGATCCGTTTCTTGATCTCGAGTCTGGCTGCTTGAGCTTCTTGTTCAGAAATCAAACCGCGGTCCATGTCTCGTTCGATTTCCTGCATCTGATCGGCGAGGATGGCCGGTACCGCATCTCCTCTGGTGAGAGTGTTCGATTTGGACAGCAGCAGCGGGTAGAGGACTATTCCGATCGCGAGCAGCGTCAAAAAACCGAAAATACCCCAGATCATGGCGCATCCCCCGCTTCGTTTTGTCTGAGAATTTCGGAAACGGTGTTCTCATCCTCTGAGCCCAAATCTTCAAATGGCTCTTGCTTTCGCCGACTCATCAGTACCCCACCACCAACGAAAACCCCGACCAGAACGAAAGCGATCGGCGCAAACCAAAGCGCGTAGGTCGCAGGCTCCAGAGGCGGTTTGAGCAGCACGTAATCCCCGTACCGCGCCCGAATATATTCGATCACCTCGGTGTCACTGTCTCCGGCGACCAAGCGCTCGCGTACGAGCAGACGCAAGTCCCGCGCCACACCCGCGTTCGAGCTGTCGATGTCCTGATTTTGACAGACGACGCATCGCAGATCCTTGGAAATCCCCCGCGCACGCTGTTCCAATACCGGGTCGGTCAGCATTTCGTCCGGTTCCACCGCATTGGCGGCAAAGGGAAAGAGCCCGATGCAAAATGCGAAAATCAACTGTCTCATGATGCTGCTCCATTTGGCAGTGCGCCTGCCTGCTTCAGGGCTTGCGTGAACCGTTCGACGGCGTCCGGACCCACGACCGGCCCGACATAGCGAAACAAAACGGTGCCATCGCCATCGACGATGAAGGTTTCCGGCACGCCCGACAGGCCCCATTCGATCCCGGTGCGGCCCGACAGGTCGGACCCGATCCGCTCGTAGGGATTGCCGAGGTCTTTGAGCCACTTCACGGCATCCTCTGGTTTGTCTTTGTAGTTGATGCCGAACAACCGCATTCCCTCGCGTTCGACAAAGCGTGTCAACACGGCATGCTCCGCGCGGCAGGGCACGCACCAGGACGCAAAGACATTGACCACGACCGGTCGTTCGTTGCCGACAAGATCGCTTCGGGCCAGGCCGGGTGTCTCCAACCCTGGCACGGGATCGAGGTCGAACGCCGGGGCGGGTTGCGAGATCAGGACGGAAGGGATCTCGTTGGGATCCCGCTCGGGATTGAGCCCCCAGAGAAAAAACCCCCCGAATATGACCGCCGCAATAAACGGCAGCCCGGCAATGAGACGTTTCATTTTCTCTCCTACTCGGCAGGAACAGCATCGCTGGCTGGCTGTTTGGCGCGGCGCGGCGCCCCGACCCTCAAACGGCGATCCGACAAGGACAAACAGCCACCGATCACCAGCAAGATCGAGCCGATCCAGATCAGGTTGACGAGCGGTTCATAGAGGATCCGCAGGGTCCAGGCTCCGGCGTTGTTCACTTGATCGGAGGCTGGCGTTGCAATCGACGTATAGAGATCACCCGCCAATGTGGACCGGATGGCCGACTCCGTCGTCTGACTTTCCGCGACCGGGTAATACCGGCGTTCCGGGAAAAGTGTCGTGACCAATTCGCCATCCCGACGCACCACAAGGGTGCCGCGATCCGCGATGTAGTTCGGCCCTTGAACCTTTGCGGCCCCTTCGAAGGTGATGTCGAACCCGGCGATCGTGACTTCGGTCCCGGGGGCGGCAAAGACGATCTCCTCACTCTTCCATCCGGTCGAGCCGATCATCCCCATCATCAACACAGCGACGCCGGCATGGGCAAGCGTCATACCGTGAGAGGCGCGTGGCAAGTTGCGCGCGCGTCTCGCGCTCTCCGCAAGGGAAACCTCGAACAGACGGATGCGTAGCGCCCATTCCCGTAGGGTCGCAAAAAGCAGCCACGCTGCGCCGAGGATGGCAAGATAGGCCATGATCGGCCCGCCATTCAGAAGATACCACGCGGCCGAGGCTGCGATGACCGCCAGCACGGCCACGAACCGAATGCGATCGAGCAAACCGGCGATATCAGCCCGCTTCCATGACAGGAATGGACCAAGACCCATGAACACGACCAGCGCCAGCATCATCGGAATGAAGGCCGCGTTGAAGAAAGGTGGACCCACCGAGATCTTGTCCCCCGTGACAGCCTCTAGGATCAGCGGATAAAGCGTCCCGAACAGGACCGTTCCCGTAGCGGCGGCCAGAATGAGGTTGTTCACGAGCAGCCCGGCTTCGCGGCTGATCGGGCGAAACAGACCACCCGGCTCCATTTCGGGCGCCCGCCAGGCGTAGAGCGCCAGCGACCCACCGATGGACACGGCCAGCAGACCCAGAATGTAAAGCCCGCGCTCCGGATCGACGGCGAAGGCATGCACGGATGTCAGCAGGCCGGATCGGACGATGAACGTCCCGAGCAGTGAAAGCGAGAAAGTCAGGATGGCAAGCAGGATGGCAAGCAGGATGGTCCAGCTTTTGAACGCGTCGCGCTTTTCGGTGACGATGGCGGAATGCAGCAGCGCCGTGCCCAGAAGCCAGGGCATGAAGCTTACATTCTCGACCGGATCCCAGAACCACCAGCCGCCCCAGCCCAGTTCATAATAGGCCCACCACGATCCAAGAGCGATACCTGCCGTAAGGCTGACCCACGCGGCCAATGTCCACGGGCGGACCCATCTGGCCCAGGCTGGATCGACGCGCCCTTCCAGAAGAGCCGCAACGGCAAAGGAAAACACGATGGAGAAACCGACATACCCGAAATACAAGAGCGGCGGGTGCATGGCGAGACCCATGTCCTGAAGCAACGGGTTCAGGTCATTGCCATCGAGCGGCGGCGGGAACACCCGATCGAACGGGTTCGACGTCAGCAGCAGAAACGTCAGGAAGCCGACACTGATCCACGCCTGAACCGACAGGGTGCGCGCCTTGGTTTCGGCCGGGATATTCGATCCGAACCAGGCAACCCCCGCGCCGAATACCGCAAGGATCAAAATCCAGAGCAGAAGCGATCCTTCATGGCTGCCCCAGGTTCCCGCAACCTTGTAAAGCATCGGCTTTAGCGAATGGGAATTCTCGACGACGTTCCTGACGGTGAAATCGCTGACGATGAAAGCCTGCATCAGCGCTGCGAAGGCAATGCTCACAAACAGCACCTGACCAAGGGCTGTCGCCTGGGCGGATTTCATCCAGACGGTATTTCCGCGTGACGCCCCCGCAATCGGCAGAACACTTTGAACAAGTGCGAGGGCCAGCGCGAGGGCCAGTGCGAAGTGACCGATTTCCGGGACCATGGCGTTCTTTCCTATCTAAGGTTGGTGGCGTCGCGTGGTACGGAGTTCAAATCCGCAATGTGGACTATTCGTCGAGCGTTGCTTTCAGTCGGCGAAACTCTTCTTCGTCGATTTCCCCATTCGCAAAGCGGCGCCGGAGCGCTTCCTGCGCGTCCGAGTCCGGGGGACGGGTGCCATTGTCCCGCAGCCTGAGTACCAGAAACACGATCAATGCGATCACGGCGCCCCAGAAGGCGAGCATCATGAAGCCGCCCATAAAGCCATAGCCTCCGCCCCACATGTGACCTGTCCAGGAGCCTGGACCATCAGCTCGCGCCATGCTGGCGGGCAAGCTGGCCAGCAACGTTGGAATGAGCGTTTTCAGTTTCATCTGTTTCTCCTTCGATTAGTTCGCTTTCATCCAGTGGGATGGTGACAATGGCCCGCAAACCCGCGCTGTTATGGTTGACCAGCTGGATATCGCCACCATGGGATTGGACGATTGTCCTCGCGATTGAGAGCCCAAGCCCATAACCGCCCGTTTCCAGAGACCTCGATTGCTCGAGGCGATAGAAGGGATCGAAGACCTTTTCCAACTGGTCGACGGGAATGCCGGGCCCATTGTCATCGATGTTGAGTACGAGGTTCGAACCGTGGGTCGCCCAGCTGACTTTTGCGGCACCACCGTAGCGAACGGCGTTCTCAAGCAAGTTCCTCAGTGCCCTTCGGAACGCGTTGGGTCGAAGCCGCACGGCAACATCATCACTCGGGGCAAAGGTGCAGTGTGCCGCCATATCGCTGCACAAGCTGTCCAGAAAATTGCGCAGATCGACCACTTCAGCACCCTCGGATCCGGTAAGGCCGCGTGCAAAGGTGAGCGTCGCTTCGACCATACTCTGCATCTCTTCGACCGATGCGATGAGGCTGTCCCGCGTCTCTTCTTCGTCAACCAGCTCCGCGCGGACACGCATAGCAGTCAACGGCGAGCGTAAATCGTGGCCAAGGGCTGCGAGCATACGTGTCCGATCACTGACGAACCGGGTCAGCCGTCGTTGCATGCGGTTGAAGGCAACGGTCAGATCCCTGACCTCGGTCGGCCCCGCGACGGTCAATTCAGGCACGTCCTCGCCCCGGCCAAGATGGTCCGCGGCCTTCGATAGGTGCCGCAAAGGACGCGTCAGGCGCGTCATGACAAACCAGAAAATCGCCACCAAAAGCAGTCCGGCGGAAATCCCGAAGGTCAGCATCGAGTAGAATGGCCATTGGATCGGCGGACGCTCGAACCGCGTTCCGACATTTAGCCAACGCGCCCCCTTGATCGCGATCGACAGGTTCATTTCAACCGCTGTCAACTCTCCGCGCATCATCGCGAGATGCATTTCCGTCATTTCGTCAGAAAGATTGGGCAAGGGCCTCAATTCGCCCTCGATCTCGTGCAGTTCAACGCGAATATCGCGGCTGTAGCTATCGTCCATTAGCGCACGGATACGCCCTTCAACAAGGTCGCCATGCGAATGACTGGTGTGTTCCACACTCGGAGCGTCTGACAGATCAAACCGGATAAGTGGTGAATTTGCTGCGCGAAGGATGGAGTCCTGCAGGTCCAACGGGGCCTCTTCGATCAACCGCGCCACATTCGCTGCGCGTCCAGCAGCCTCGAACCCCAAAGCAGCACGGATGGCGAGGCTGCGCTCGTCAGCGAAGAGGAACAGGCTGATTGCTTGGGCCACGACAAGCGCCGCGACCACAAGCAGGATCAATTGTCCGCTGAGAGAGCTCATCGCACGCCACATCATGTCGCATCCTCGACGTCGGCAGCCAAACAGTATCCGCCATTCCGCACAGTCTTGATGACACTCGGTCGCAATACATCCGGCTCGATCTTGCGGCGGAGACGGCTGATTTGATTGTCGATGGTGCGGTCCATCGGGCCAGCGGTCCGACCAGCGGTCAGGTCAAGCAACTGGTCACGACTGAGCACCATCCTCGCGCGTTCCAGCAGGACCGCCAGTAATTTGAACTCAGAAGTCGTCAAAGGCGTTTCGGTTGCGGCCTCGTCAATCAGTACCTGTCGGTCGGTATCCAGTACCCAATGCGCAAAACAAACCTTCCTCCCAGCCAGGGTTCCGGCCACGGGTTCATCGCGGTTGCTTCGCCGGAGTACCGACTTGATGCGGGCCAGCAGTTCTCGTGGATTGAACGGCTTGGCGAGATAATCGTCCGCACCGATTTCCAGCCCCACGATCCGATCCGTTTCCTCACCAAGCGCCGTCAGCATGATGATCGGAAGATCACCCTCTGGCGCAAGTCTGCGGCAGACCGACAAGCCGTCCTCGCCCGGCATCATGACATCGAGCACGAGGAGGTCGAAGTGACCGGTGGCCAGCTTGGCATCCATCTCCACGGCATCCCTGGCGACGGTCGTGCGCATTCCGTTCTTCTCCAGAAAGCGCGCGACGCTTTCACGTATCTGTGCGTGGTCATCCACGATAAGGATATGAGGTGGCGGTCCCATGGTGTCTTTCCTAAATCATCGTTGCATCGTGTTTCATGGGCAGAATTGTAGCCATTTGTATCAGGTCATTCCCTTGCTACAGATGGATACAAATCTGTGCCTGCACCGTGTCGTGCTCCCGGGTAGCGTCGCCGGCATGTTATGTGACCTTTGGGATCGCAACCGATCAAAGGATGAGGTTTTCGAATATGGCTCTTGATTTGAACCGGCGCCGTTTCGTTATGGGTGCTCATATGACGGTGCTGACCGTCACGGCGTCACCGCTGCTGGCGCAGAGCCGATCTGTCTGGTCGGCAGAGAATGCCTTTGACGCGCTTCTATCGGATACGGCGCGGATCATCGATGTCAGAACGCGCGAAGAGTGGCAAGAAACCGGCGTAGGTGCTGGTGTATGGCCGATAAGCATGCACGCGTCCGGTTTTCCGGACCGATTGTTCAGGGCGAAGGAACTGAGCGGTGATCGCACCGTTGGACTGATCTGCGCCACTGGCGGACGCTCCGCATCGCTGCTTCGAGCGTTAAGACAAGCTGGTTATTCGGGCTACGCCGATATCTCGGAAGGGATGTTGGGATCAGGCGAAGGGCCTGGCTGGATCGCATCGAACTTGCCGACCGTTCCGGTGGATGTCGCCCTGAACGGGTTGCCCCCCGCGTTGGCCTGACCTGTGAAGAATCAATCGGTCCAGTTGTGCTAAAAAGCCTGATGTATGGTCAGATTGACCTGTTTGAATAGGAAGACGGGTTTGGGGGTATGACCGAGTTGATGGCCATGTTTGTCGGAATATGCGCGGCGATCCTGATGGGAATTGTCCATCATTATGCGTTGTCGGGCATTCTGAAGTTTTCCCCGCAGCGGTCGGATGGCTCCGGCTTTCGGATCATCCTGACGTTTTCCGCGTTGCTGTTGCTGCACGTATTGGAACTTGTGACGCTCGCCGTGTTCAACACGATGGTGGTGGCAAGCGTTCTGCCGCAATCGTTCAGCAACAACCCGCCGATGTTTCAGGATGTTCTCTATGTTACGGGCATCTCGTTCTCGACCCTTGGCTATTCGTCCATAGAGGTGGTCGGGCCCTTTCGACTGTTGCTGATGCTGCAATCGCTTTTGGGCTTCATGTTGCTGACCTGGTCAGCGACGTTTCTTTACTCAGCCTGCCAGCAAGTCTGGCAGAAGGCGAAAGATGACTGAAAATCGCCACGCGCGTCGGACATGAACCGGGCGTCAGCGTCAAATGCGTCCTGATATCGGTCCTTTGACCTCCCCGTGGAACGGTTGAGTGAGCGCCGCGTTGCGCGCGTGGATGAATAACCCTTGACCTTCCAGTTGCTGGAATCCCTAGGTACCAAGCCATGGCACAGATTTTCAAAAAGACAGGCGATCACTTATCGCACCATCGACACGGGGATATCTTGAAATTTCCCGTATGGGTTGGCGTGTTGATTGTCTTGCTCTCAATGCCGGCTCACTTGTTTTTGGATGAAAAGAGCTCGATAGCTCTTGCTTCGATCACGCTTGCTTTGATTGGCGGTGCCTATATCGGCTTTGGCGCCGCGGACGGCAGAGCGCGCGTGTTCTGGGCAGAGCTCGCCGTGGCCCTTTTGTTCGGCTCGGCAGCCTTCCTGGGGCTGATATGGCATTGGGCCTTCCTCCCCTTGGGCTTGGCCCTGCACGCCCTTTGGGACATGTCACACCACAATTCTTATCGTCTCGCCCGGATTCCGAACTGGTATATTCCATTCTGCGTGGCCTTTGACCTTTTGGCAGCGGCATTCTTCGTTCTGCTCTATGCCGTGTTTTGAACCATGATGATGCGCATTCTTCTTCTTGCGGTGATCTTGATGGGAGTCGTCGCATTGGCCTTCCCCGACGTCCTTGGCGTCGACATTCGCCTGCCGGATCGTGCGGAAATTGACCGCTGGATCGAGGCGGCAGGTCTTGCCGGACCAATTGTTATCGTGGCGCTTATGACAATCGCTATTGTCGCAAGCCCCCTGCCCTCCGCGCCGATCGCACTCGCCGCCGGAGCGGCTTATGGACACACGTTCGGGACACTCTTTGTCGTTCTTGGCGCGGAACTCGGTGCGCTTGCCGCCTTTGGTCTGGCCCGCGGCCTGGGTCGTCCCTTCGTTGAGCGTCATCTCGGTCAGAAGATAAACGCGGGCCTGTTTGGGTCGCAGAACACTCTGACCTTCCTAGTCTTCGGCAGTCGCCTACTGCCGTTTCTGTCCTTCGATATGATCAGCTACGCCGCAGGTCTGAGCAAGCTGCATCTTTGGAGGTTCGCGCTGGCCACGTTGGCCGGGATTATTCCAGCGAGTTTTTTGCTCGCTCACATGGGCAGCCAGGCGATGAACGGAGATGCCCGCACCGCCACATGGACCGCGCTTGCGCTAGGTGGCTTTACCGGCCTGTCGGTTCTCTTCGCCGCGACGCGAAAGACCGGCGCGCAACGGGAGTAGAGCTGATATGGCCAATCATTCTCACGCCGGGCACATGCCCACCTCCGGCAAGGCCCTTGTGATTTCGGCCTGGCTCACCGGCGTCTACTTCGTGATTGAACTGGCCGTCGGGCTCTGGACTGGCTCGATTGCCGTCCTGTCGGATGCGTTTCACACCCTGTCGGCGGTTGGCGGCGTTCTCGTGGCCATCACCGCGCAGCGGATTGCGCGCCGTCCAGCGGATTCGGCGCGCAGTTTCGGCTGGTACCGCGCCGAGATCATCGGCGCGCTGGTGAATGGCGGGTTTCTTCTCGGCATGGCGATTCTCGTGATCTGGATGGGCGCGATGCGGCTCGGAAATCCGATCCACCTGGCCACAGGCCCCATGCTTTGGGTCGCCTTCGGGGGCCTGGTCACGGAAGTGGTCTCTCTGGCGCTGATGTGGCAATCGAGCAAAGACGATCTGAATGCCCGTGGCGCGCTCTGGCACATCATCCAGACCTTTGTCGGCAGCCTCCTGATCATCGTCACCGCTCTCGTGATCGAGTTCACCGGCTTTCTGGCAATTGACCCGATCCTCGGCATGGCGTTCGGAGTGGTTCTCCTCTGGGCCTCTGTGGGCGTAATCAAGGAAGCGGTCTACATTCTCATGGAGGGCACGCCCGAGGGAACGGATCTCGATGCTGTGACGGCGGACCTGAACGGCCAGGACGGGGTTCTGGATGTTCACCATGTGCATGCCTGGACGCTGACCAGCGGCAAACATGCGTTTTCCGCCCATATCCGCCATCAGTCACCCGCCGAGGCCGCGGACTTGCTGAACAGGGCCTATCGGCGGCTGACGGAACAGTATGGGTTTCACATGGTCACGCTGCAGCTCGAAACCGCGTGTCTCGACGAGCGCCACGCGCTGGATGTTGATATAGTCCAGATAGCGGCTGCAAAGGCTGCGCAAGAAAAGACTGATGTGCGAGATGCGCATCCGCACCCAAGCCCTAACACAGAAGGGCCATAGACTGTGATGGACACGATACTTGCCGCAGAGCCGGAGATTCGTCTGACGGCGTTTTTGAGTGTGCTGGCCGCCATGGCGCTTTGGGAACTCGCCGCCCCGCGTCGGCGGCGTGACATTCCGCGTGTCATCCGTTGGTCGAACAATCTGGCTCTTGTCGTGATCGATACGGCGATCCTGCGGTTGTCTTTCCCAATCCTGGCCGTTGGTCTGGCGGTCATGGGCGAGGAGCGGGGTTGGGGTTTATTCAACACTATCGGCGCGCCGTATTGGTTGGCCGTTGTCCTGTCCATGCTGCTTCTCGATCTGGCCATCTATTTGCAACACGTCATGTTCCATGCCGTCCCTACGTTGTGGCGTCTGCACCGGATGCACCACGCGGACCTCGAGTTCGACGCCACAACGGGATTGCGCTTTCACCCGATTGAGATCCTTATCTCGATGGCGATCAAGCTAAGCTTGGTCGCAGCGCTTGGTCCGCCCGCCGTCGCGGTTTTGTTGTTCGAGATCATCCTCAACGCCACGGCACTCTTCAACCATGCCAACATCAACCTGCCGAGACCAGTCGACCGGTGGCTCAGATGGATCGTCGTCACACCCGACATGCACCGCGTGCATCATTCTGTCGATCCGCGCGAAACCAACTCAAACTACGGCTTCAACCTGCCGTGGTGGGACCGCCTCATGGGTACTTACGTTGCCCAGCCCGCGAAGGGCCACGAGGGAATGACGATCGGCATCGAGCAGTTTCGCACGACGCGCGACCTCTGGGTCGACAAGATGTTGATCCAGCCCCTTCGCGGGCCGGCAAGCGGGCACGCCCTGGATGCACCCGCCCTCTCGCCGACAGAGCAGGAACAGCCTCTGGACTCTCAAACACACAGTTCTACGGTCTCGGATACTTCAAAAAGGAACACATGATGAAAAGACGCACATTTTTGCTGGCCGGAGCGGCTGCCACACTCCCCCTGCGAGCACTGGCCAACACAGAACCGGTCATTAAAGTCCTGAAAACCCCCACCTGCGGGTGCTGTACCGCCTGGGTCGATCATGTCCGGCAAGCGGGCTTCACGGTCGAGGCGCAGGATGTCGATCAGGATGCGCTTTATGCGTTCAAAGACCGGCTACAAATCGCTCCGGAACTTGCTGGATGTCACACGGCGATCATAAGTGACTATTTTATCGAGGGCCACGTGCCTGCCGCGGACATCACGCGGCTGCTGGCAGAACAACCGGTGGCGCGCGGGTTGACGGTTCCCGGCATGCCGATGAGTTCGCCCGGCATGGGCGGTCCCGGGGCTGGTGACACTTTTGATACCTTGCTTGTCGGCTCCGACGGGGTGACCTCGGTCTTCGCGAGCCACAGCTGATCGGGTCATGGGCGCAGGTGATAAATCCCGCGGGCGGGGTTTTTGACCCGCCCGTCCTGCACAAGCTTTCGCAGCGCCCTGTAGGTCGCCTCATGGCTCAGCTGTAACCGGGCGGCGAACTCGACCACGGAGCCTTCGAGCAGGCCCGCGACCAGACCCGCCATCACCCGGTCTTCTGCAAGCCGAATTCCGACGATCTCGAGCATCTGTCGCTGCGCCTGTATCTGTTGAGCGGCCTGACGGCCATAGGCGCGGGCAAATGCCGGGTCGGCAAAGGCGGCCAAGACGGCAGCCTTGTCGATCCGGATCAGCGCTCCGGCCTCAACACAGACCGCATCGCAATGATAGACCTCTGAAAACACCGAAGCTTCGGCAAAGCTTGTTCCGGCTTGGGCACGGTGAATGATGAACCGCTCGCCATCTGGGCCGACCCGCTCGAGATGCACGCGTCCGGTTTGCACGACATAGAGACCATGGGTGGATCCACCTTGATGAAACACCACATCGCCAACCGCGCCGGAGAGTGGGCGCAGGGCTGAGCTCGGGATAAGATCATAGGGGCCTGGCAACATATGATTGAAATCATATTGCGATGCATCCGCCCCTGCTAGCGTAAACATGACATCACCCCATTGAAGGATCCGTCCATGCGTCTCATTCCCTTCGTCCTTGCCATAGTGATGGCCGCACCCGTGGCCGCTCAGCACGCCCATTCCGCGACTGGCCATGACATGGGTGGACCGCAGGAAACCGGGCAATCGGCCTTTGCCGCCCTGGCGGAGATCGTTGCGATCCTGCAGGCCGATCCCGAGACAGATTGGGAGCGGGTCGATATCGACGGATTGCGCCGCCATCTGGTCGATATGGACCTTCTGACCCAAGAGGCCGTGGTCACCCGCACCCTGCGGCCGGAAGGGGCCCGGTTCGAGATTCGGGGCACCCCCCGTGTTCTCGAAGCCATCCGCGCCATGGTGCCCGCCCATGCGCCCTTTCTTGCGGCTGAAACCGGCTGGGACGTTGTCACGGAGGAACTCGAAGATGGCGTGGCGCTCAGTGTCGATGGCGATGCCGCTCAGATTCAGGGACTTGGTTTCTTTGGCCTGATGACCATCGGGGCGCATCACCAGGAGCACCACCTCATGATGGCAAAAGGCGCAGCCCCGCACCATTGACGCGCCGACACGGCTTGTTTGTTGATCCGTAGAGAGGTGCACTGACAAAACGTTACATCTCGCGTGTTGACCTTCCCGCGCGGGAGACATGGACACATGTCCCGTGATGGAAGCGTCAGAGGATACCGCGCGCAGGGATTTCCTGTATTACGCAACGGCCGGGGCGGGGGTCGTGGCCGCAGGGGCCGCGCTCTGGCCACTGGTGAACCAGATGAACCCTTCCGCCGATGTCCGCGCCTTGGCACAGATCACTGTCGACATTTCCGATCTCGCGCCTGGAACGCAATTGACCGTCAACTGGCGCGGAAAACCTGTCTTTATCCGTCATCGCACAGAGGCAGAAATGGCTCAGGCTCGGGCAGAGGCGGTCTCTGACCAGCCTGACGGCAAGGCGCGCAACCCCAATCTGCCCGCCGATGCGCTGGCGTCGCGTAGCCCTTAATTGGGCTCTGCCTCACTTTGTGTGGCGCAACTATCCTGAAACAGGAAAATTCAGGAGGGATGGTTGTGAGCTCGAAGAAGCACTGGTCGCCCGGGGCCGAAGTTTCGGTTCAATGCGTTGAGCGAAGTGATTTCGGCGGGTGGATCGTATCGGGCAGTCTGACACCAAGCGGCATCTGCCCAGACTGTGGATTGCATTCACGCCGACGTCACGGCTGGCGGCGTCGGCGGTTGCAGGATTATCCCGCCCATGGAGAGGAGGTAACGGTTGATCTCGCGATTTGCCGTTGGCGATGTTTGGCACCCGCTTGCCCACGCCGGACTTTCGCAGACCAACTCACCTCGATTGCGCATCCGTTTGCACGTAGCACTTCGCGTGTCGGGGAGATTGTCAGTCATCTTGGGCATGCAACCGGCGGACGGCCTGCCGAACGGCTCTTGCACCGTTTGGGCCTTGGGGTCAGCGATTACACGGTGCTCAGGCAGTTGAAAAAGCGTGCTCAGGGCACCGCCAAGCCGCCGACGGTCATCGGGATTGACGACTGGAGCTGGCGGAAGTCGCAAACCTACGGCACGATCATTGTGGATCTGGAGCGTCGCGTGGTGATCGACATTCTTGAGGATCGAGATGTCGTCACCTGCACCAACTGGCTCAAGCGACACCCCGAGGTGAAAGTGATTAGCAGAGATCGGTGTGGTCTCTACGCCTAGACTGCACGGCAAGGGGCACCGCAGGCGAAGCAGGTCGCTGATCGGTTCCATATCGTGCAAAACCTGCGGCAGGCCATTGAGGAGCAAATGAACCTCCACGGCCCTGAGACCGGCAGAGCGCTGCTGGCCGACGCCGACAATATCACCGCAGCCGGCAGCCTTCTGAAGTCACGCCTTGCGCACAGGACATCTCGGGAAGAGATTTTCACCACCATCCATGCGCTCCGAAATCAGGGGCTTAACTGTAGCGAGATCGGGCGACGAACAGGGTTCCCGCGCCGCAGCATCGCGAAATGGCTGCAGTTCGAGACGCCACCGGACCGCAAACAGGCCGCTTTGAAACCGACTTCGCCGTGGTACTTTGAAGAATTCCTGAGCCAAAGCTGGAAGGACGGCATTCGAACAGGCAGCGCCCTGTACCGTATGATCCAAGAGCGTGGTTACGAGGGGAGTCAGTCGCATTAAAAGCGGCTGCTGGCGGGCGGGCGCAGAGCCGAAAAGCAAACGAAGGGCCCCGCCGTGGAGCACCAGATCCTGGAGCCGGTCCGGGGCCCGGAAACGGGGCATGCGATCTCTCCGGTCATTGCGGCCGCGCTGTGCATCAAACCCAGCGGAAAGCTCACCTCGGATCAGGCGCGGAAAGTCGACACGCTCAAAGCCGGTTCTCCCGCCTTCACAACGATGCGCAGCCTCGCCATGCGTTTCAACGGTATCATGCGTGGCCGCCAAGCGGGTCCGCTCCCTGCATGGATCGACGACGCCATCGAAACCGGCCTGACGCCCATTGTGCGCTTCGCCCGCACCTTGAACCGGGACTTCAATGTGGTCAAAAAGGCGATCGAGATGCCCTGTAACAACGGCCAGGCGGAAGGTCAGATCAACCGCCTGAAAACCCTCAAGCGCGCCATGTACGGCCGAGCCGGTCCAGAATTGTTGCGGGCGAGAATGCTACCGTTCCGCCACACAGATTGAGGCAGAGCCCAATTAAAGGCTACGCGACACAACCGTTTGATGACTGGCGCCCGATCTTGCGTGTGTCCCCGGTCCCGTGCACCCGGTAATACAGCCACGACAAATAAAGCACGTGGGTTCCAAGCGGGTTGTCAGGACCCGGCGGCCAATAGTCAGGCCATTCGGGGTTGCGCTCTTTCATTGATGGAGTGGGCCGCCAACTGGGCCTCTCCACCTTCCTTATAACCTCTGTATATCCTCGGCGGGTCAGCTCTTCCGAGGCGGGGACACTTGAAGGGTAGAGTTTGTAAACACTTTCGTCTTCCGACCAGTACTGGACTGCACGCGAGTCAATGTCGCACATAATTGCACCGTGCTGAAGGTTATCGAAGTGGTCTTGCCAGGGATCCGCACTGAAGGACAGAAATATTTCTGCGTACCGCCGAGGGCTCCTGCTCCTGAGCACGGAGAAGGGAAGGTGTTCCCAGAAGTCCGATCATAGTTGTCGAGACGAACTGGCACCGTGTTTTCTTTGAATCAGTAATATACTTTGCCTCGCCCTTTTGTTGATGAACGGATACGACCTCTAGCTGCTAGAGCTTCAACCGAAAATTGATGACGTTCTCGTGAGGCGGCGAGACTAGAGATATCTACGTGTTTCAGCGCAATAGTTGCGATACTTGGTGCCGTATTGTTCGCACAGCCATGGCTCTTCTGCGAGCGGGGCAAGGGCCAGCGCGGCAACTCCAACGATGACGACAGGCCAAACCCAAGGTGAGGCGAAGAGAAGACCCAAACCTATTAGGATGGCCATGTCGGCAAGATACTGCGGATTCCGAGAGAAACGGTAGAGACCCGAAGTGATCAGCTCGTCTCTCACCCCACTGGTGGCTTTCAGTCCAATGATGAATGCCCCCCACCAGGCGATCAGATTTCCGATTGCGATCAAGAACGGCCCGACTGCCCAACGGAGCGCGTTGGGCATAGAAGCGGATTTCCAATCCACGATGCCCAAACCGATCACCGCCCCAAACACGGCCAATGTGAGGCCCCATGCAATGATTGGTATGACTGAATGCTCTCTGTTTGGAGGCCAGATGCGCTTGGACGGGCGGACGATCGACCAAAGGAGCGCACCAATCAAAACCAGACCGGACAGCAGGCCTACGACCACTAGTATGCCTTGGGCAATCGTCATGAGCGGTGTCCGAACACCTGCGCCTCCTGATGCGCATTGTCGGGGTGGATTCCGGTAGGGGGCAGGATCGTATCACAAGGAACTCTGTCGCTGCCGCTTCATAATATCGAGCACAGTATTTTTGCTGATCCCAAGGTCGCGGGCGATCCATCGGTATGATCGACCGTCTTCCACGGCTTGAATGACCTTTGGCGCGAGCTTGTCGGATTTTGGGCGTTGTCCTGGCTGGCGACCGAGCTTCTTTCCTCGCGCCCTTGCGGCGGCGAGCCCGGATTTCACCCTTTCGCTGAGCAGATCGCGTTCAAACTGAGCAATCCCGGCCAGCATGGTGGCCATCATTCGACCATGTGGCGTCTCTACTTCGAAGGTCATGCCGCTCATGGCTACAACGGAGACTTTCCAGCCGGCGAGCCTGTTCAGGGTATCCAGCAGGTCCTGAGTGGACCGCCCCCACCGAGAAAGTTCGCTGACCAGGATGGCGTCGATTTGTCGTGCCTGCGCCAGGTCGAGTACCCGGTTGCGCGCAACGCGATTGTCGGACGCGCCAGAGGCTTTTTCCTTGAACACTCCCACCACGTCATACCCGCCGCGCTCGGCGAACGCGGTGAGCTCCGTGACCTGCCGCTCGCAGGACTGGTCGAACGTGGAAACCCGGGCATAGATAGCGGCGCGCTGTCCCATTTGAACCCCCTTTGAATCGGGCCTTGCAAGTCGTTGGTTTTGCTGGTGCGGGAATTGTCCTGAACAGACTAATGACTAACAAGGACAAACTCGTATGCCAAGACGCTCTATCCTGACCGCGCGCCAGCGCGCGGCGCTGTTCGATCTGCCGACAGACGAAGCCACCATCCTCTACCACTACACACTGGCGGACGATGACCTCGAATTCATTCGAACCCGTCGCCATGCACGCAATCGCCTCGGCTTCGCCCTTCAGCTTTGTGCTTTCCGATATCCTGGCCGACTGTTGGCGTCGGGTGAGGTCATTCCAGAGGCCATCAGCAGCTTCATCGCAGCACAGCTTGGCGAAGAGATGGATGAGCTTTGCCGATACGCCGAGACCGACGTAACGCGGCGCAGGCATTTGGTCGACTTGCGCCAGCTCTATGGCTTCAAGATGTTCTCCGGGCATCGCGCGCGGGAACTGAAGGCCTGGCTGGCAGGCGAGGCGGAGGTGGCAACCTCCAACCATGATCTGGCCCGCCGGTTTGTCGAAGAGTGTCGCCGGACCCAGACGATCTTGCCGGGTGTGTCCGTGATCGAGCGCCTCTGCGCGGATGCACTCGTGGCGGCGGAACGCCGGATCGAAAGCGCCATCGTGAACCGGCTGGATGAGGATAGAAAGGCCCGCCTGGACACCCTGCTCACGGAGATGGTCGATGGCACGGTCAGCCGGTTCGTCTGGCTGCGCCAATTCGAGGTTGGTCAGAACTCGGCCGATGTTGGCCGCCTCCTCGATCGGCTGGAGGTTCTGCGGGATCTGAACATCTCGCTAGATATCCTCGCGGGCATTCCACCCCATCGGGTGACCGGCCTGCGGCGTCAGGGCGAACGCTACTTTGCCGATGGTCTGCGTGACATCAGCAGCGACCGCCGCCTGGCCATTCTCGCGGTTTGCGCCGTCGAGTGGTGTGCCGCGATTTCCGACGCGGTGGTCGAGACCCATGACCGGATCGTCGGCAAGACCTGGCAGGGCGCGAAGAGGCTGTGCGACGCCAAAATCGCCGACGCAAAGGCGGCGGTGCAGGACACCCTGCGCGCCTTCAAATCTCTCGGGTCGGCCCTGCTGGACGCCAGAAGCGATGGGTCTTCCTTGGATCAGGCGACAGAGCTGGCTTGCGGGTGGGGTCGGCTCGAAGGGCTGGTCGCCACCGCCGCCGAGTTGACGCACACGATGGCCGCAGACCCATTGACCCATGTTGGCCAAGGTTATCTTCGGTTCCGGCGCTATGCCCCGCGCATGCTGCGCGTTCTCGATATCGAGGCGGCGGGTATCGCAGCTCCCTTGCTGCAGGCGACCGCGCTGATCGCAGACGATGAAAAGCCCGAAACCCGCCCAGTTGGCTTTCTGCGGCGCGGCTCGAAATGGCACCGCCATCTGAACGCTGCCGCCGGTGACGGCCATCGGCTCTGGGAGGTTGCGGTGCTGTTTCATTTGCGGGAGGCGTTCCGGTCGGGTGACATCTGGCTCCTCCATTCCCGGCGCTACGCTGATCTGAAGCAGGCCCTGGTTCCTGCGGAGGCGGTAGAGGGCGCGCCAAGGCTGACGGTGCCGCTCGACCCGGAAACCTGGCTTGCCGATCGCAAGGCGCGCATGACCGACGGGCTGGCGCGACTGGCCAAGGCGGCTCGCGCAGGGGCGATCCCGGGCGGGTCGATCGAGAATGGCGTCTTGAAAACTGACCGCCTGAGTGCGGCGGTGCCGCAAGAGGCGGACGAGCTGGTGCTCGATCTCTACGACCGGTTGCCGACCATACGGATCACCGAACTGCTGCAGGAGGTCGATGCAGATATTGGCTTCACGGAAGCCTTCACACATCTGCAGACCGGCGCGCCCTGCAAAGACCAGATCGGGATGCTGACCGTGCTGTTGGCTGAAGGTTTGAATCTTGGGCTCAGCAAGATGGCCGAAGCGACCAGCACACATGACTACTTCCAACTCTCCCGCTTGTCGCGATGGCATATGGAGAGCGATGCCATCAACCAGGCCCTCGCCTTGGTAATTGAGGCACAGGCCCGGCTGCCCATGGCCCAATTCTGGGGCGGGGGCGTCACCGCGTCCAGTGACGGGCAATTCTTCCCCGCCGCCCGGCAGGGCGAAGCCATGAACCTCATCAACGCGAAATACGGCTCCGAGCCAGGCCTCAAGGCCTATACCCATGTCTCCGACCAGTTCGGCCCCTTTGCCACCCAGAACATTCCGGCCACCGTGAGCGAGGCGCCCTACATTCTGGACGGGCTGCTGATGAACGAGGCCGGACAAAAGATCTCGGAGCAGTATGCCGACACCGGTGGCTTTACAGACCAGGTCTTTGCCGTGACCGCGCTGCTGTCCTACCGGTTCATTCCGCGCATCCGGGATCTGCCGTCAACGCGGCTCTATCTCTTCGATCCCGCCACCGCGCCGAACGAGTTGCGCGGCTTGATCGGCAGCAAGATCCGCGAAGGCGTCATCGTCCAGAACTGGCCTGGCGTCCTGCGTGCCGTGGCCACCATGGCGACGGGCGTCCTGCCGCCCAGTCAGTTGCTCAAAAAGTTCGCCGCCTATCCGCGCCAGCACGAGCTGGCCGTGGCGCTCCGCGAAATCGGCCGCATCGAACGCACCCTCTTCATCATCGAGTGGCTACTCGACGCCGACATGCAGCGCCGGGCCCAGATCGGCTTGAACAAGGGCGAGGCCCATCACGCCCTGAAAAACGCCCTGCGCATCGGGCGACAGGGCGAAATCCGTGATCGCACCGCCGAGGGGCAGCACTACCGCATGGCCGGCCTCAACCTGCTCGCTGCCATCATCATCTACTGGAACACCAAGCATCTCGGTCAGGCCGTCGCCGCGCGTCAGCGGGCCGGGTTGAATTGTGCGCCCAATTTACTGGCGCATATCTCGCCGCTCGGCTGGGCACACATCCTGCTCACTGGCGAATACCGGTGGCGGCGGCAAACCGGGGCCAGCTTGTGAAGTAATCAGCCCTATTTCTTGCCACCGTCACGGCTCCCAAACGGACGCACCGCGATCATCGCCACCACAAAGGCGGCACAGAGTTCAAAATGGAGGAAAGAAGGGGGTGTCAGGGCCTTGTGATACGATCCTGCCCCCTACCGGAATCTACCCCCTTTTCGTCCCGGATTCCCTTGCGGTAAGTTGGCGTCCCGTCCGTGCAAATCGATGCGGGTCGGTGCAGCCCTACACGAAGAATAGTTTTGCGCAGGAGGGCCTTAGCCGCGTTAGTACCCCGCCGTGCTGTCAAACGGTAATCAACCAACGGACCATTTGCATCGATCCCACGCCGCGCCATTTCTGCCAACGCGTATGCAGGTCTCATCCACATGTAATAAGTCGATGCGCGCCCGACCGGAAGATCGGCAACATCTTGGCAGGAAAGCGAATAGCGCAAGTGCTAACGCAGCACGGAGAATGATATCACCTGAAAAATGATGATGGTTGAAGGGGGAGCTACGCGGCATTATGTGAGTTCCATTCTGATTGCATCGGTTTGCGTGGGTAGGGTACTTCATCCCCGCTCCAGTTTCATCAGTTCATCTCGAAACGCTTCGGCCGGGGTTCGATAACCGAGGCATTTGCGCGGTGTCGCGTTCAGGCGGTCGCAAATCGACTTCATATATCGACTTGGGAGCGCCAGCAGAGCAGTGTCTCGTGGCAGGTATCTGCGAATCCGTTTGTTCATATTCTCGACTGATCCTTTCTGCCACGGGGCCTGTGGATCACAGAACCAAGATTTGGTTCCCATGCCTTTGTGCAGTTCGCGCCAGGATGTGAACTCAAACCCACGGTCGAACGTAATGCTGCGACGGGCGTCAGCGGGCAGGGGCGACATCTCGTTGATCAGCTTGTTCATGAGAGGGCGTGACTTGCGGTCGTTGTTGCGCAGCAGCAGCGTGTAGCGGGTCTTACGTTCTATCAAAGTCGCCACGTTGGCATTGCCTTGAGCGCGTTCAAAGATCATCAAGTCGCCTTCCCAGTTGCCAAACTGGCTACGGTTGTTGATCTCGTCGGGGCGGTTGTGAATGCTTATTTCCAAGGGGAACACACGATCACGGGCCTTGCGGGCGTAGCGTGGTTTGCGCTTCCTCTGGCGCTCGGGCAGATACCGGCCAAGTTCCTGAGACTGGCCGCTTTCAGAATAGACGTACTGATAGATTGTCTCGTGGCAAATCCGGTAAGGAGGACACGGTTCGATTCTAAGCCGACCTGCGATTTGTTCGGGCGACCAGCCGTTCTTCAATTTGCCGATCACTTCGTTGCGTAAATCCTCGTGCCGTTCCAATTTACGGCGCTTCAGGTAACGCCGATCTGCGAGCGTTTGCGCTGTCACATGCCAATAGCCATCAGCCTGCGGAACTTCCTCGTCGTGCCACCAGTTGCGCTTGATCTCGCGGTGGATCGTTGAGCGATCTCGACCAAGCGTTTCTGCGATCTTCGTCTTCGTGGCTTTCGCTTGGAGCATTGTCGCCAAGATTCTGCGTTCATCTAAGTTCAATTTGCGGTAGGGTCGTCTCATCACATCCTCCTGATCTGCATCAGAAATTTATCCAGTGATGCAATCCAAAATGGAACCCGCTTTATCAACCACATAAGGCCAATAATCTATCTTATGTAAATAACGGGGGCGCCTGCTCTATGGTGGTCGCGGTATCGGCCATATCCGAAAGGCCAGCATGCCACGACCAAATATGTGAAGCAAACCGTGCCTCACGGTTCTTTGCGCCACGCAGAGCCGTCAGCCGTTTGGCGTCGTCGTGCCAATGCGCGCCGCAAGCACGGCAGGCCCGTCAGGTTTATCTATATAACAGATGTCTTCCCACAGGGCAGCGCTGAGATCCCGACCGAGCAAGGTTTCCGACTTGTCTTGCAGTCGAAGTTTGATCGCGTCGGGGTCGTTGGTGGTAAGAATATCATGGCGTGCGCTGCGCACCGTTTCACCGGCAGTGATGCAGACCTGTGCTTCGCTGTCCGACAATGTGTCATCGGGGATTACCGTGACCCGATCGCGGAGGGCGCAAATGTCGCCGCGTGCGCAGGTTTCGGCGCTATAGACGTCCAGCGCAGCGGTATCGAGCCCGCCGAGCACCATTGCGGCGGTCAGGCGATAACTAAACTTCGCCTGCAGGCCGGTTTCGGGGGCGGGTTGGTTGCACACGTTGAGCCAACGCGGATGTGTGTTGATCGACACGGTGTCGATCGCGCTTGCAGGGATGTCCGTGAGGTCGATGGAGCGCAAGGCTTCCAACATCGAATGAAGACCATGACAGCAGGCGTGGAATTTATAGGACACTCCCGAAAACAGCCACTCCTGACCGATGTTGTGCAGGGCAGAAATTTCCGCCGCGCCGGAATGGGTGGGACCAAACCCTTGCGGACCCTCAAGAGCATCGGGGGCCGAAGTGGCACCCATCTGCGCCAGCAGCGCGGTGGTCACCCCGACTTCGGCGGCAAACCCTGCATGCAGCGGTTTGCCCATTGTGCCGAATTGACTTTTCAACCCAGCGGCACGTGTGGCCGTCAGGCTTAAGGCCTGTGCCATCTGGTCCGCGTTCAACCCAAGTATCCGCCCCGCTGCTGCGGTTGCACCAAATGCGCCGGATGTGCCGGTCTGGTGAAATCCTGCTTCGTAATGCGGTCGGCCCATCCACGCACCAACCCGGCAGGCCGTTTCCAGACCAACGGTCAATGCTTCGATGAAATCCGCGCCTGTGGCGGCTTTGGCCTCGGCCAGCGCAAGCGCTGCGGGGACCACCGCAACGCTTGGATGTCCGAGATACCCGAAATGCGTATCATCATAATCAAGCGCATGACTGGCCGCGCCATTGGCAAGTGCGGCGGCGGCGGGTGACGCACGACCGGAGCCAAATACAGTGGCACTGTTTTTGGTCCCTGCGGTTTGAAGCGCCATCGCGCGTGCCGCGCGGGCCACGGGTTCATCGCGCCCTGCAAGGCCGACCGTGGCCCAGTCATATAAAGAGCAATGCACGAAGCGGGTCATGCGCGTGTCGGGGGTGATGGGGCCTGTTGCGAATGTGCCAAGGGTGTGGGCAAGGGTCATGTTATGTCTCATTTTGTGGAGTGTGGTGTGGCGACTGCATCGCGACCTGCGCGCAGCAACAGGTCGGGCAGCCAGGCCGGTTCGGGTTCGGCGGGGGCAAGCGGATCGCGTGTCGTCAAGCGTTCTGACAAAACCATACGCGCCAGCAGCGCGCGATCCGTGGCCGCAACCGGATCTGTTGCGGTCAGTCGGGCGCTTTCCCACGCAAGAAAGACAGCCGATGTCACGTTATAAAGCGCGCTGGCCGCGCGGCGTGTTTCTGCTTCCTGCGCGGATTGATGCTCTCCTGCGGCGGCCTGTATCAAAATGCTGACCTCTTCAATCGCCTGCGCAATCGGAGAGGTCAGCGCGTCCTCGACCTCTGAAAGGCAGGCAATCAGATAGTCTGTCAGAGCCTCCAACGCGCCTTCACGGCGCACCGCGCGTCCGACATCGAGTGCGACGATATTGCTTGTGCCTTCCCAGATCGATCCAAGATGTGCATCGCGCAGCACCCGGGCATCCGACCATTCCTCGATGTAGCCGCACCCGCCGCGCACCTCCATGGCATCTCCGGCAACCTTGCGCGCATCCCGACAGGTCCGAAATTTCACAAGGGGTGTCAGGATCCGCAAAACCTTTGCCATCGTGGCATCGCCCCGGTCCGCCGCGTCCAAAACCCGTGCGGTGTGGAACACCATGCTGCGCCCTTGTTCCGTCGGCAAAAGCATTTTCGCCAACTGACGGCGCATCAGTGGCATGTCGATCAAGCGTTTGCCAAACGCGGTGCGGTGGCGAGAGATGAACAACGCCTCCGAGGTGGCGCGCCGCATCAGCCCGGCGCTGCGGACACCATTGGCAAGCCGTGACATGTTGATCATGTCGGTCATCTGCTTGAACCCCTGCCCGGCCTCGCCAACCAGATAGGCTTCGGCCCCTTCAAGGGTGATTTCCCCCGATGCCATTGAACGGGTGCCCAATTTATCCTTCAGCCGTATGATCCGATAGGCGTTCAGGCTGCCATCTGAAAGGTGGCGGGGCAGCAGGAAAAGCGACAGCCCGCGGGTGCCCGCTCCGCCGCCTTCAGGCCGCGCCAGCACCATCGCCAGCGCCGCATCCGGATTTGAGCAGAACCATTTGTCCCCATAGAGTTTCCATGTGCCGTTCTCGTGGCGGGCCATGGTGTCAACCGCGCCAACATCGGACCCTGCGGCTTGTTCGGTCATGAACATTGCCCCTTGGAACAGCTCGTTCATGTCTTGGCTGGTCAGCCGGTCAAGATAGCGGTCGATCAACGCGTTCGAGCCGAATTTACATAGGGTGCGCGTCAACGAGTCGGTCATGCTCAGCGGACAGCACAGCCCAAACTCTGCCTGCACAAAAAGATAAACCAGTGCATATTTCGCCAAGGGGTGCAGTTTGTCCGCCTGATCAAAGACCCCGCCCCGATGCGACATGGCGGCCAGCCCGAATTCGCCAAAGGCAACGCGTTCAAGCTCCTCATAGGCGGGGTGTTTTTCGATCTGCTGGCAGGGTTCTCCGGTGCGGTCGCGCAGCAAGAGCCGTGGCGGATTTTTATCCGATGTCAGGGCAAGTTGTTCCAATCTGTCGCCCACCAATTGGCCCATCCGGTCAAGTTGTGGTTCCAAAACCGGATGCAGGGCCTTGGGCAGGTACACGGTCAACAGCGCCGCAAACGCCGGATCTGTCCGAAATGCGTTCAGGCCCCGACTGTCGGGGACGTTTGTATGGGCCAGATCGTTCATGTGCTCCTGCCTTTCTGCTGTCGTCTCAGCGCAACAGTGCGGTTTTGACGGCGCGCTATGCCCGCCCAAGCGGCGCGGCGATGTCCGGCTTTGGCGATATGTCGCTGCGCGGCGTGCCGGAGGGCCCTGCGCTTCCGAGATCTTTCCTCGCTTGGCCACAGGGGGCTGCAAGAGCCTCGGCCCGCGCGGGATATATACAGGATTTCATCAAAAATCGCCATGACAATCCTCTCCCATGACCCTCCGCGCGCGGGGCCGATCGTATCGCAATGCGGCCGGCATTCCCCCATGCGGGCATGGCCTGCGTCTGAGGCGATGTCCCGATGTCGGCGGCGGGTCCGACCGGCGCCGCGCTGCGGTCTGGCGCTTGCCCTCACGCGATCCCCGGCGCTCCTGAGCGCGCTTTCAGGCCTGTCGGACAGGCGGTCTTTGGGCTTTCGCATGCTCGCCCCTTTTCCTTTACGTCAGGATCTCGGCGTCAGTCAGGGATTGAACCTCTTCAAAACTGTTGCCCGGTGCCAATTCCACCAGTTTGAAACCCTCCGGCGTCACATCAAGCACCGCAAGATCGGTATAAACCGTGCTGACCACGCCCAGACCGGTCAATGGATAGGTGCATTTTTTCAAAATTTTGGGGCTGCCGTCGCGGTTCACATGCCGCATCATCACCAGAATCTTTGGCACCCCCGCGACAAGGTCCATTGCCCCGCCCACGGCCGGTGGAAATGAATCGTCAAGCGTTGCCCAATTGGCCAGATCGCCATTTTCTGCCACCTGATAGGCCCCCAAAACCGCAATATCTATATGCCCGCCGCGCATCATTGCAAAGCTGTCGGAATGTTCGAAAAAGGCGGCTCCGGGCGCGGCGGTCACATATCGTTTGCTTGCGTCGATCAGCTCGGGGTCTTCGGTGCCTGCGGGCGGTACCGGGCCGACGCCTAAAATCCCGTTTTCGGAATGGTAGATCACTTCGCGGCCTTCGGGGACGTGGCTGGCGACATGCGCGGGCTTTCCGATGCCAAGATTGACATAGGAGCCGTCTGGAATGTCTTGCGCGACCCGCGCCGCGAGCTGCGTATCTGTCAGTGAATTCATGGCCGGACCCCGTATTCCACGACGCTTTGTACAAAAATGCCCGGTGTTACGACCTGCTCGGGCTCCAGTGGGGTTTCGGACAGGTGCCGGACTTCGGCAATGGCATGGCGGGCCGCCATTGCCATCACGGGATTGAAATTGCGCGCTGTCGCATGAAAGTTCAAATTTCCATATTTGTCGCCATTCTCCGCGCGCAAAAGTGCGAAATCGGCATGCAGCGGCGCCTCAAGCACGTAACCGCGACCATCGATCATGCGTGTTTCCTTGCCCTCGGCGAGGAGCGTTCCATAGCCTGTCGGTGTGAGAAAACCGCCCAACCCTGCCCCCGCAGCGCGGATACGTTCGGCAAGCGTGCCTTGAGGCACCACTTCAAGGCCGATTTCGCCGGCTTTGTACCGTTTTTCGAACCAGATTGATCCAGGTGTGCGCGGGTAAGAGCAGATGACTTTCGCCAACCGCCCCGCCTTCAGAAGTTTTGCAATCCCGGTTTCGCCGGAACCGGCGTTGTTCGAGATCACGGTCAATCCTGTGGCCCCCTGTTCCAGCAGAGCATCGATCAAACCGAAGGGTATGCCGGAGGACCCAAATCCGCCGATCATCACGGATGCGCCGTCGGGGATTGGGGCGACCGCATCGCGCAAATTGGGGGCGCTTTTGTCCATTCGCAGATCTCCTGACTTAGGTTCCGGTGGCGCTGTTACGGCGTCCAATCCCCAAATTGACCACGATCACGGCGGTGAGGATCGCGCCGCCAATGAGGCTGGTCGCCAGTTCGGGGAAGATGATCAGAATACCACCGGCGCCAAAGGCAATGCGACTGACCGTGCCGATCCTGCCGACCTTGTAGATCCAGCTTTCAAAAGCCGAAGTGACTGCCCAGATCGCGATCAATGTCAGGGATATGCGTTCGATGATCTGCGGCCACGTGCCATCCATGATCAACGCCGGATCATAGACGAAAATAAACGGCAGCACGAACAGCGGCATTCCAAGGCGCATGGCATGGAACCCGGTTTGCATCGGGCGCGATCCGGCCAGATTGGCCGCTGTGATCGCTGCGAGCGCAACAGGTGGGGTGATGTAGGACAGCATGCCCCAATATAGAATGAAAAGGTGACTGGCGATCGGGTTCAGGCCTGCTTGAACCAACGCGGGGGCAAGCAAGATCGACAGGAAGATATAGCAGGCGGTTACAGTCATCCCCATGCCAAGAACAAAGCTGGTCACGGCCCCGGCAATCAGCATCAATGCGGTGTTGCCTCCGGCATAGAGAAGCAATTCTCGCGCGAAGGCGCCCGCCACACCGGTGTAGGAGAGCCCGCCGACCACAAGACCGATCCCCGCCAGAACCGCAACAAGGCTCGCAATGTTCTTAGAAACATCCAGAAGCAGGTCTTTCGCACGGCGAAGCGACAGCCGGGTTTCTTTTTTGAACGAGGTGGCGATCAACATGACAAGGGAGGCGTAGTAAGGCGAACGGGCCTCCATCCGCAGGCCCATCAGGACAAAGATCAATACCGCGAGGCTCAACAGGTAGGGCCAGCCGGATTTCAGCACCGGCCAAATGGCGGGGATTTCGGTGCGAGGCAGGCCTTTGAGCCCACGTCGGGCCGCATACATATCCACTTGCAAAAGCAAAGCCACATAAAATAGCAAGGCCGGAATGACCGCCGCAATCACAATTGTCGAATATTGCACCCCCAAAAACGAGGCCATGACAAACGCCACAGTCCCCATGACGGGAGGCATCAGCGTCGCCCCCGTGGAGGCACAGGCCTCAATCGCGGCGGCATAGCTGGCGGGGTAACCCACGCGGCGCATTGTCGGGATGGAAAATGGCCCTGATGTCAGAATGTTCGATATGACGCTGCCTGACAAAGATCCCAAAATGCCGGACCCCATGACCGCGACTTTGGCGGGGCCGCCGCGGCTGTGCCCAAGAAGGGCCGACGCCAGTTCCATGAAAAAATCGCTGCCCTTGGTGATGACCAAGACCGAGCCGAAGATGACAAAGCCAATGACCAATTCGGCCACCACTTGCATCGGGATGCCAATGATGGATTCAACCCCAAGCACATGGGCCCGTATTGTCCCGATCAACGAATATTCTGTGCCCCACAAAAAACCCGGCATGTAGCCGGCGTAAAGCGGATAGGTGCCAAATAGAATTGCGGTGAACAAAAGGATGGGACCGCCTGCACGGCGCACGCCCTCAAGAACCAGAATGATCAGGATTGAGGCCATCACATCGGCCATCAGCGGCGCGTCATATTCCCATCCGCGTTGGATGATATCGAGCCCATGCCGCCCAAGCCATCCGGCACTGACCAATGCGGCAATTGCGAGAACCGGGTTCAGCCATTGAAGCCGCTGCGGGTGCAATCTGCTGACGGGCATGGTGAGAAAGGCAATCGCGAGAAAAATCCCGATCAGGTAATACAGATAGGCGTTTCCCAAGGGCTGAAACCCGAGGATGTTTAAAAGAAACTGTTGGTTGATAGCCATAGCGACGCCAAGGGCGCCAAGCCCCATGACCGCCACGCGCATTATGCGCTGTCCGGTCGGTGCATCGGCACTGACCTCCGCCGCATGTGCTGCGGTCGGAGCCTCGTTCTTGTCTTCGGATACCATTGTTTAATCCCGACCTGGCAATGTTTATTCCCCCGGCGGCAGATCAAGCGCACCGGGGGAAGCAAAAACGCGCGGCTCAGTTCAGGCTGGCAGCAACCTCTGCGCGCCGGGCCATCCAAGCGGCGGCGAATTCTTCCTCGGACATGTCTGCATTCTGAGGTTTGAATTCGGCCCAGGCGGCAATCAGCGCATCCATCCGTTCGGTACGCTTTGCATTCCAGGCGTCATCTTCGGCGGTCCAGATCCCTTTTTCTTTCAGGTAGCGGATGGCGCCTTCGTGGAAGGGTACGTCGATGGCCGGTTTGCCGGACCTTTCGAGCGCCCACCGTTTCATGGCGGCGGTGCCATCTTTGTAAAGATCATAGGTTTCATCCAGAGCCTTGATAAAGGCATAAACATCATCTGCCGATTTATCCACGGTCGTGGTGATGATCGGATAACGATAGGCACCCATTTTGGCGACTTCGCCTTCGGCGAGACCGGCGGCGACATCCTCGTTAGAGGGGCTCATGATTGGCAGAACCTCCAAAAGCTGTTTCCAACCTTCCGCATTGTCCGCTTCAAGCGGGGCGTAATGAATGCCACGCGGGCTTTCGGCCAGTTCGTAGAGCTGGCTGGTGGTCGGAGTCGTGCAGGTTGCGTCCGACTCGTTGCGTGTCATGGACGACATCGCGGCTGCATATGTCGGGAAGGTTACCACTTTGACATCGTCAAGCGTCAGCCCGCCAAAGGCAAGGATCGCCTCACATTTCACGTTCACAGAGGGGTTCCCGGCGACAAAGGCAATGCGTTTTCCGCGTGCATCGGCCACGGTTTCAATTCCGGCGTCCGCCGCCGCAACCAAAGTGAGGCCTGCCGGACGTCCGGCAATGGCACGCAGCTCTTTTGGTCCCCAGTCAGGCGTTGCAAAGTCATAGGCGCCTTCGGAAAGGAAGAAAGCTTCGGTGGCGAGAAATGCGTAATCGGCGCGCCCCTGAAGCAAGGGTTGAAGCCGCCCGATCCCGCTGCCGGAAGGTTGTATCCGCACGCGGGTGCCGAATTTCTTGCCAAAGGCGTCCGCGATGGCCGAGGCTTCGGCGTAACCGGCCGACCCAACGTCATAGGACGTCCAGATCATGGTATCCGGCAGGTCCTGCGCCGAGGCCGAAAAGGCCGATAGTGTCATCAAGCCGCTAACGGCAGCTGCAATATGCGTTCTGGTTTTCATGTAGCTCTCCCTGTCAAATGGAAGCGTCTCGAACCGCCGATCCTCCACCGGCGGCGGCGCTGTGGTGTATATGAAAACACCAAGACACCGGACAAAGACGTTCCTTGAAGTAAACAGTGCATGATATGGAAGCCATGTTGCAAGTGTATTATAGATATATCAGCTATACCAATGAGGTATGAATGGACTTTCGCCAACTTCGTAATTTTATCCATGTGGTTGAGCTGAGCAGCATCACCGCCGCCGCAGAGCGTTTGAACATTGCGCAACCTGTGCTCAGCCGACAGGTCAAATCGTTAGAGACAGAATTGAATGTGCAGCTGTTGCGGCGCCACGGCCGTGGGGTGATGCCGACAGAAGAAGGCATCAGATTGGCGCGCCGGGCCAAGGTTATTTTGGAAGATGTCGAGGATTTAGCGGGCGAAATTTCGGGCAACCTTGCGCCCCTTTCGGGCACGGTGACGCTTGGCCTGCCCCCGACCGTCGCGGAAATTTTGGCGACGCATTTGATTGAACAGGCGTTGCACGTCTATCCGGATGTGAACCTGCGGGTCATTTCCGGTTTTAGTGGCCATGTGCAGGACTGGCTTGTGCGCGACAAGATTGATCTCGGGGTGGCGTATGAGGGGCAAAGACCCCCTGCAATTACATTGCAACCTATTATTATAGAAAAGCTTTTCTTGGTTCAATCTGCTCAACACGCATCGGCGGATGATGGCGTTCCAATCCGTTCCGGTGAGGCATTGAAGCAGGATCTGATTTTGCCCAATCGCGAACACGGGTTGCGCGGATGTATCGAAAACATCGCCAGCGACGCACAGATCGACCTGAACGTGATCCTGGAAGTTGACATATTGCCAACCATGCTCGCCTTTGTGGAGCGAGGTTTGGGCAGCACGATCCTGCCTCTGGTCAGCGTGATCAATCAGGTGCGTGTAGGACGGTTGATTGCACGTCCGATCGAGAGGCGCAGCATCGACCGCACATTGGTTTTGATGACGCCGTTGAACCGCCCCGGTTCGCGTTTGACCAGCAGCTTTGCCGATTTCCTGATCGCTGAAGTGCATAAGATGGTTGCATCGGGACAATGGCCGGGCGTCACCCTGTGACGGCTGTGCCATCCGATCTTGGTCTGAAATGTGGTTTGGAGATTTTACACAGATATGATTTTCACATCCGGCGGATGGTGCGGGCGTTGACTTTGCGGATCCATGTGCACCGCTAAATTTTTTAGATCAGGCCGGTTTGTATCAGCGCGGTCAGCAGCACGGCCCATACCGCCAGGATCGCGATACAGTAAGGCCCGTTCCAGAACAGGCCAAGACGTGCGGGTGAGCGCCCCATTATGGCCGCCCCGATGATGACGGTGGTTATGAAAGGCGAAAACCCCATCACAGCCGCCCATCCCCCGCTGATTGCTAAGGCAATAATCGTGTCGTTGAGTCCCGGAACCTCCAACTGTGTGGCGATGGTTCCCAGAACCGAGCCCACCACAATCGGGTTCACCCCAAGAAGCCCGATCACCACCATCATCAGCAGCAATCCCAACGCCAATATGAGTGGGCCAAACCCAAGTGCGGCAATGGCATCGCGTAAGGCTTCGGACGGGATCAACGCCAATAAGACAACCGGCAAAAATCCGGCCGATGCGAAGACCCCGATTTCACCGCCGACCCCGGACAGCCGTTGCCAGCTTGTGCGGGTGGCGGTCTTGACACCGGCGACCGATCCGCCCGGCGTGCGCCGTGTCGCTATGGCGGCCCAAAAGATTGAATAACAGGGCACCACAAGGATCAGGGCTTGCTGAAAATTAAGGCGGCTGAGGTCATGCACGATGAACACCGCCGCCCCCAAAGCCCCCACATGGCACAACAGCAACGCCGCCCCGGCCCAACTTCTGGGCGGGGGGCTTGGCGGCGGAAGGCCCATGCGCCGATACCGCCGCCCCTCCCATCGATCCATGCTCCAGCCGACGGCGATGAATACGAAAGACATCGCAAACCCGATCGGCCCGAAATCGAAATAGGAAATACCGGGCAAGGTGATCAGGATGGCATTGGTGGCAAACCCGAAAGGCGACCAGAGCGCAATCAGCGAAAACCCCCGGATCACCGCCAAGGTCATGCGTTTTTCACGCAGGTTCCGGGCCTCTTGGGTCATTTGTGCGGCGGCTTCGGTGGATATCGCGCGTTTGGCCATATCCAGTAGCACCGCAAGCCCGCCGAAATTGATCAGCACACCAAAAAGATGCCCGCCAAAGGTCATTGCCAGATACCGGCGTGAGGCCGGTTGATTTGTCACATATTGACCGGCGCGGTGCACTTCGGGCGCCAATGCGGCGGACGACCGCAATGTGCCCAGAAACGCGATCAAGGCCGATAGGAAAAGCATGCGGTCGGAGGCTTGCCACAGAACGGCAGCAGGCACTCCGCGAAACAATGCAACGATCAGGGTCAAAAGAGACAGCAGGACCGGCACCCAGGTGCCAGCACTGAACTGGCGCAGGGTCAAAATCAGGTACAGCCCCAAAGCCGCCATTCCGGCCAATGTCAGCCCCTTTGCATCGGCAAAGATAAGCACAACCGCCACCAGCATGACGAAGGCCAACAGCCCCCGCAGCAGCACCATCCTGCCGGTCTGTAAAACCGGATGGGAGGGTGCGGGTGCATTGGTGTGATCCTTGGTCAACATCCGCGAAATCTGGGTGGCCTCTTTTCGGCAAAGGCAGCCCGACCTTCGGCGGCATCGGAGCTGTTCACCAAAGCGGGCTGAAGCGTTTGCTCATAATCAAGCGCCGCACCGAGATCACGGGCAAACCAGTCCACAATAAATTGACGCGGCAGCGGCGCCGTTTTGGCTTCCTCAAGCGCCAGCACCCCGGCCAAGCGCGCGGCATCGCCGGGGTCGGTCAATTCATCGACCACGCCCAATGTCAACGCTTCGGGGGCATCGATCACACGGCCGGTCAGCAACAATCGCCGCGCGCGTGCGGGACCGACCCGCGCCGGAAGGGTGGCAAATAACCCCATATCAGGCATCAGCCCGACCTTGGTAAAACTGGCGACAAATCGGGCATTCCGCGAGGCGACCACCGTCGGGCACGCCAGTGCCAGTGAAAAACCGCCCCCGGCGGCCCATCCTTCGACCCCTGCAACAAGTGGTTTTGAAAACCGGGCCATCCGGCCGACCAAATCCTTGATCAGGGCAAACCGTTCACGATGTTCGCAGATGCTGCGGTCTTTTTGCTCACGCACATCCCCGCCGGCTGAAAAATGCCCGCCCGCGCCGGTTAATACGACGGCGCGCACGGCGGGGTCTGCTTCGGCCTCCGACAGCCGGGCCCGTAGCGCTTTGCGTCGTTCATGCCCGATGGGATTGCGGCGCTCGGGGTCATTGAGTGTGATGATCAAAAGGCCATCGTCGTGATGCTCTGTTGTGACGCTCATTTTGCACTCCTGTGCCGGAACAACTCATTGCCAATGACGATTTTACCGCGCTCAATGGCGCGGGTGCGGAATGATCCGTCTTGCCAAATTTCGGTCCGCAGCGTTTCGCCGGGGAATACATGCGCGGTGAACCGTGCATCCATTGACCCAAATGCCGTGTCATCATAGTCGCATAAAACCGCAAGCAGCGCATGGGCGGCGCATTCAAAGCTGCATAGACCGTGCAAAATGGGTCGTTCGAAGCCTGCCTCATGCACGGCGCGCGGGTCAAGATGCAACGGATTGGGATCACCGTTCCAACGATAGAGCAAGGCTTGCTCTGGTCGCGTGGGAGTTTCAAAAACATGATCCGGCGCAGTTTCAGGGAGAGGATGTGGGGTTTTTAACGGCCCGCTGGGGCCGCCAAACCCACCCTCCCCACGCAAAAATGTGGTCCCCCGGCACGTGGCCAGATGCACACCGGTGCCGGCGTCGTGCAGGTCTTTCTCGGAATAGCGCAAGGCATCTTTTCCGGCGCCTTTGTCGATAAGGCCCGTCACGCGGGTCTTGGCCGCCCCGGCACCTTTGGCGTGAATGCGGTTGTGGATCGTCATGCCCTCTTCGCCATGCATAGGCTTAAGCGCGTTGACGCCCGTTTCCGGCTTGCTCATCCAAAATCCCGGATGGCCCAATATGTTGGCGATGGCGGGTATCGCAGGTTGATCATGTGCAAGCGCACCGACATATGACATCTGGCGCAGGTCCATCGGATCCTGTCCGAGGCCGACAGAAAGACCATAAAGCCCCACTTCCGCCGGCCCGTAGGTTTGCCGCACGTCCGGGATCTCGACATGCATCAGATGATCATAGTCAATGGCCATCAAGGGTCCTCGTGAGGGGTCAGTTCAATAACCGCATCCAGAGCGTAGGCGCCCTGCCCGCTTGGCATGGCCAGAACCGGATTGAGATCGACGGAGGCAAGACGCTCTCCCGCACTGGCGGCAAAGGCCGACAGGCGCGACAGCATATGTGACAGCGCATCAATATCTGCCGGCGGTGTCCCGCGCGCCCCTTGCAGAATGGCGGCGCTGCGGATCGACAAGATCATGTCGCGGGCGGTTTCGGGATCAAACGGGCAAGCCCGTACAGCCACATCATTCAGCAGTTCGACAAAAATACCGCCAAGCCCGAATACGGCCACGGGCCCAAAGGTTGGGTCGCGGTTAATCCCCATCAGACATTCCACACCGCCCGACAGTTGCTTGGCCACAAGTACGCCGGTGACTGTGGCCTCTGGCGCGTGCTTGGCCGCCGCTGCCAAAATGTCGTCATAGGCGGTGCGCACGGCCTTCGCATCCTGAATGTCCAATTTGACAGCGCCGATATCGGATTTGTGCACAATCTCCGGCGACAGGATTTTCATCACCACCGGATATCCAAAGGCGGCGGCGGCTGTCACCGCCTCTTCGGCGCTGCTGACGGCCTGTTCGGGGGCGGCGCAAATGCCGGCGGTGGTGAGGAGTGTTTTGGCTTGGGCTTCGTCGGGGCTTGTTGCGGGCAAGATCACCGGTCCATGCGATGGCAGCGCAGGTCGGGCATCTTTGTTCCGCGCGCCGCCGAGCCTCAATATTGCATCAAGCGCGCGCACCGCGCGACACGGGTCATTGAAAATCAGGATGCCCGCGTCATCGTATTGGCGCAGAATCTCGGGATCGCCCAAGGCACAAAAGGCGATGATGCGATCGGGATAGGCGCGGCGCAGCGGCACCATCGCCTTGAGGATCACTTCGGACATTGCATCACTGCCGGCGACATAGGTCAGGAAACACAGCACTGCGCCATATCCACCCTCTTCCAGAGCGGCCTGTGTGAAACTTTCCAGAAGCGAAGGATCGTTCAGCGCCTGCGCCGTACAGTCCAGCGGATTGACCGGCGAGGCATAGGGCAGCAGAGCCTTCAACTTGGCCTGCGCGGCGTCGGGCATGGGGGGCATCGGAAGGCCAACGCGTTCTGCCTCGTCGCTGGCGACGATACCCGCCCCGCCACTGACGGTGATGACGCCCAAAGAATGGTGCGCCGGGAAGACCTTCTTGGAGGCCGCATAGGCAATATCCATCATCGTTTCGGGATCGCGCAGGATAATCGCACCGTGATCGGAGAGAACAGCATCTGCCACCACGGCATCACCTGTCAACGATGCGGTATGCGATGCGGCGGCGCGTGCGCCTACGGCCGAACGTCCGGATTTCAACGCGAGCACGGGTTTGCCTGCCGCGCGTGCGGCATCGAGCGCCGCCAACAGAGCGGGCGCATCATTGATCGCTTCCATATAGGCGCAGATCACATCGGTGGTGTCGCTTTCGGCCATCCATCGAATGGCTTCGGCGACGGTGATATCGGCTTCGTTGCCGGTGGTGATCAATATCGAACAGCCCAGCCCCCGATCCCGCGCCAGCGCCCCGAGATGCGCCCCAAACGCACCGGACTGGCTTGCGATTCCGATGTTGCCGGGAAACGGGTGGCCCGTATCCAGAGACGAAGAAAATGTCCCGTAATACCCGATATCTACATTATAGACCCCCAGCGTGTTCGGACCCAGAAGGCGCATACCGTGTTCGCGGGCAAGTTCGACAAGTTCACGCTGTGCGGCTTCGCCTTCGGCGCCGACCTCGGCAAAGCCGGCGGAAAACAGCGTGGCTGCGGTGCAACCTTTGCGCCCAAGCGCCTCAATCGTTTCGGCCACCAGTTTGGCGGGCACCGCGATCAGCGCCGCATCGGGCACTTCGGGCAAATCGTCTACGCTGCTATAGCAGCGCAGGCCCTGCACAGTGTCGCGTTTCGGATTGACGGGCAAAATACGGCCCTGATAGCCCGCCTTGAGCATCGCGGCGATCGGTCGTCCGCCAATGCGTGTGACATCATCCGAGGCACCGATCACGGCAACGGAGCGAGGCGCAATCAAATTATCAATATGTGGAAGACTGGTCATAGTGTGGCCTCCGATCCCAAAATGGCCGTGCATTGGCTCGAGAGCGTGCCGCCATTGCCATGACACAGCGCCAGATCACAGCTGTCGATCTGGCGCTCTCCGGCTTCGCCGCGAATTTGGGCGACGGCCTCGGTAATCAGGAACAATCCGTACATGCCCGGATGCACACAGGACAGCCCGCCGCCATTGGTATTCACGGCCAAATCACCGCCTGGCGCGATGCGGCCGTCTTCGACAAACCGGCCGCCCTCACCTTTGGGGCAAAAGCCGAGATCCTCAAGAAAGAGGATCGTGTTAATGGTAAAAGCGTCATAGAGCATCACCAGATCCAGATCCGCACGTGTGACCCCGGCCATTTTCAATGCGCGTGGGCCGCTGTCGGCGGCGGCGGTTGTGGTCAGATCCGGCATCGCCACGATTGACCGGTGATAATTCGCAGCGCCCGCGCCAAGAAAATACACAGGCTTGGCCGAGAGATCCTTGGCGCGATCCGCACGGACCAATACAACAGCCGCCGCGCCATCGGTCACCAGACAGCAATCTGCCTTCGTCAGCGGATCGGAGATCATCCGCGACGATAGAACCTCATCCTTTGTTAGCGGACCACGGGCAAAAGCATCGGGGTTCAGATTGGCCCAACCACGCGCCGCCAAGGTCACATCGGCAAGCTGTTCCCGGGTCGTGCCATACTCCGCCATGTGGCGGCTGGTGGCCAAGGCGTATGCGGTAATGGGATGGCGCGGATTGTAAGGCGTTTCGTGCCATTGCGGTTCGCTCATCGACACAAGCCGTCCGCCGGCGGTGCGTTGGTTCGAACCATAGCAGACCAGGGCCGCATTACACAGGCCGGCCTGCAACGCCAATGTCGCCTGCAACAGGTGCAGCTCGAAACTGGAGCCACCGACATTGGTGGCTTCAAAGAACGTGGGTTTCAAGCCCAGATGCTCCACAACGCTCATGGTTGGAAAGGCATGGCTGCTGGTTGCTGCGAACACGCCATCAATATCTGAAAGCGCCAGTCCCGCGTCATTGACGGCGGCCACGGCGGCCTGTCCCAAAAGTTCGATTGCGGAAAATCCGGGCGCGGCCCCGACACCGGCCATCGCCATGCCAACGATTGCGGATTTTCCGCGGATATCTTTATGGCTCATGCTGTGCGCTCCTGTAGCAGGTCAAAGACGACCCGCGGGCCACTTTCGGATGCTTCGATGCGCGCCTTGACGCGCGCGCCGATGGCGGCGGTTTCTACGTCGGGGAGTGTGGACATCATGCGCACGCCTTCGTCCAATTCGATAAGCGCGATATTGTGCGATCCGCTGCGGGCCCGGTTGACAGTAATCGCATAAAGCGTGCCGGTGCCTTTGGCGGCCACCCATTCCAGATCCATTGCACCCGAGGGGGTCACCACCCGTGGCCAGAACAGGTATTCACCGGTGCTCTTGGCGTGCTGAATCATGAAACGGCCCGCCGCCAGATGGGCCTCATAGGCGGCCTGCGGTCCCAGTTCGGTCATGTCAGATGTGGTCATGTTGTCTCCCCCTTATTTTTCGTCCTTCCACCCCAGAAGCAAATGCGTCTGAGAGGTCACGCCAGCGACTTTACCGTCGCCACGTGTCATCGTGACCTGCAGCACCAGCGTCGTGCGCCCGACATGCAACGGCACGCTATGTGCGACCAGCGTATCGCCGACGTGCACCGGGCGCATGAAATTTGTCTTGGCCTCGACGGTGGTGTTTGAAAATTCGGCCGCGCTGTTGATAAAGGCCAATGTGCCCGCTGCGGTATCGGATAGCGTCATCAATGCCCCACCATGCAAGACGCCGTTGCGATTCGACATTTCGGGCGTGACCGTCATGTGGCAGATCACTTCCTCGGGGGTGCAGCGCACAACCTCGATGCCCAGAAGATTTGAGAAATTCGAAGGTGCCGGCATGTCTTCCAGGCTGCGTGTCGTTGGGCGCGCCATGATCAACCCGCCCTTTGCGCCAAGGTGCGGCGCGCGATGACAAGCTGTTGGATTTGACTCGTCCCTTCGTAAATTCGCAGCAACCGGATATCGCGGTACAGCCGTTCGATATCATATTCGGCCATATATCCGGCGCCGCCGTGTACCTGCAACGCGCGGTCTGCGATACGGCCCGCCGCCTCGGTGCAAAAATATTTGGTGCAGGAGGCCTCAAGAATGGCCTTCCCATCGCGGTCAAAGGTTTCTGCCGTGGCGCGCACCAATGCACGGGCCGCATGGAGGTCCGCCTGACAATCGGCCAAGAGGCCCTGTACCAATTGGTGTTCACCAATCGGTTTGCCGAACTGCTTGCGCTCCAATGCATAGTCGGTGGCGATGTCCAACATGCGCTGGCTTTGGCCAACGGCCATGGCGCCGACATGAATGCGTCCGCGGTCCAGCACCTTCATCGCGGTCCGGAACCCCAGATTCAATCGTTCGGGGCCGCCAAGGATTGCGGTTTCTGGCACACGAACGTCTTCGAAAATCACATCCGAAGTTTTGGTCCCGCGCTGACCCAACTTGCGGTCCGGTGTGGCGACGGTGATGCCGGGGGTGTCCGCCGGAACGATGAAGGCCGAAACACCCTCTGCGCCGGGCGTATCGGGATCGGTGCGCGCAAAGACGGTAAAGACCCCGGCCCGCACCGCGTTGGTGATATATCGCTTGGTCCCGTTGATGATAAAATCCGACCCGTCACGGCGGGCCGAGGTGCGAATGCCGCCTGCATCCGAGCCGTTATCAGGTTCCGTCAGAGCAAAAGATGCGATGATATCGCCGCTCGCAACACCCGGCAGCCATTGTTGTTTCTGCTCAAGGGTGCCGTCCATCACGATCCCTTGCGAGCCGATGCCCACATTGGTGCCAATCAAAGAGCGAAAGGTCAGCGAGGCATAGCATAGCGTTTCGATCAGCCGTGCTTCTTGCGGAACATTGATGCCGATGCCACCGAAGTCTTCGGGGGTGGACAGGCCGAAGAGGCCCATTTCCTTCATCTCGGCGACGATTTCTTCGGGAATATCGTCTTCGTCTTCAACGCGGCGTTCCGCCGGGATCAGACGTTCACGGGCGAAGCGGTCGACGGTTGTCACAAGCTGCTCGAAAACGTCACTGTCCACACCTGTTGCCATTCTGGTTGTCTCCTCAAACCTACGTCAGATGTCACTTGAGGTATCAGGAATATTCTGTATAGTAAATGTAATTCTATCAGGGGAATATTGTGACGATCGAAGCGAGTCAGAAACTTGTGCCTGCGGTGCAAAATGCCATACGCATCCTGCGGCTTCTGGCTGCGGCGGGCCGTCCGATGGGGGCGACGCAGATTGCGCGCGAAACCGGTTTGAATGTGTCTTCGGCCTTTAACATTTTACGCACCTTGCACAACGAAGGCCTTCTCGGTTTTGATCCTGACACCAAAACCTACACAGTGGGGATGGGGCTTATGGAATTCGCCGCGCCGCTTTTGGGCGCGAATCCGTTTGATCTTATCCGGCCAACGATGACGGCCCTTGCGCAGGAATATGAGGTGGTGATTGGCCTTTGGCAGATCACGTCAAACCAACGCGTTGTGTTGATTGACCGTTTTACGGCGCCCAATATCGTGCAGGCGGCTATCGCGCGCAACAGTCGCCTGCCGGTATTTGCGGGGGCTATCGGGCGTTGTTATGCGGCGGCGGTGGGACTTGATAAGGCCGCCACACAAGAGGGTTACGCAACTGTACGTTGGCAGGATGAACCGGGTTTCGATAATTACTGGCGCGATGTGGTCGCCGCGCGCGAAACCGGGACGGCGCAGGATCGCGGCCAATTGTTCAGGGGGCTTGATGTCGTGGCGGCGCTGGCTCGCGATGCCGGCGGTGTGCCGCAGATCGGCATGAGCAGCATCAGCATCGCCGGCCAGCATGATGATGATAGCCTGAAACGCGTGGCGGCGGCTTTGGCCGAGGCAGGACAACAGATCGAACGCGGTGTGTTTTGTCGATCCGCCAAGGGCGCGCAAAAATCTACGTCAGCGGATTAGCGACAAAGGCCTGTCCGAAAGGGCGCCTTAGGCGCACCCTGCGGTGAGGGCGCTGTCCAATGAGGACCGACCCCCTCTTCGATCAGCCTTGGCGAGGGCGGGCGCAAGATGTCTCCCATCACTGGAACGTCTAACGCCAGCCCTCTGCCGGGTCTGGTCACATGCGCTTGGCGACTTCTTCGAGCATCACCTCCGAGGCACCGCCGCCGATCGCTTGCACGCGGGCGTCGCGCGACATGCGTTCAACGGGGGTTTCGCGCATATAGCCCATGCCGCCGTGGAACTGCACACAATCGTAAAGCACAGAGTTCACCAGCTCGCCGCAATAGGCTTTGACCATCGAAACTTCTTTCACGCAATCGCGCCCCGCAGCGTCCAGACCGGCGGCCTGATAAACCAACTGACGACCTGCGGCGATGCGGGTCTGGCAATCGGCCAACCGCTGGCGGATCGCCTGTTTGTCCCAAAGCACGCCGCCAAAGGCTTTGCGCTGCTTGACGTAATCCAGCGTCATGTCGAGGGCGATTTGCGATTCAGCGCAGGCCATCGCGCCCAGAACGATGCGTTCGTTTTGGAAGTTCTTCATCACCGAGTAGAAGCCTTTGTTGACCTCGCCCAGCACGTTTTCGGCAGGAACGCGGACATCTTCAAAGATCAGCTCGGCAGTATCCGAGCACAGCCAGCCGGTCTTGTTCAACGCGCGCCCAACCGAGAAACCCGGTGTGCCCTTTTCAACCGCGAACATGGTGATCCCGCGCGATCCCTTGGCATCCGGGTCGGTTTTGGCCCCGACGAAATAGATGTCGCCATGCACGCCGTTGGTGATGAACATCTTGGTGCCGTTCAGCACCCAATCCGATCCGTCCTGCACCGCGCGGGTGCGCATACCGGCCACGTCTGATCCGGCGCCCGGTTCGGTCACCGCAACGGCGGCGATTTTTTCGCCCGAGACGATCGAGGGCATCCAGCGGGCTTTTTGTTCCGGCGTTCCGGCATTTTCAAGATGTGGCGAGGCCATGTCGGTATGCACCAACACCGTGGCCGCGAAACCGCCAAAGGTGGAGCGCCCGACCTCTTCGGCCAGAACCACGCTGGACATCACATTCAATCCTGCGCCGCCATATTTTTCGTCATAGCGCATGCCCAAAACGCCCAAATCGCCCATCTGGCGCAGCACGTCGCGGGGCACCATGCCGGTTTCTTCCCATGCGTCGGCCTTGGCCGTTACTTCGGTGGCGATGAACCGGCGCAGCTGGTCGCGGATCATGTCGAGATCTTCGTTGAATGGGCCATTGGCCGCAGTGATCGTGTCTTGTTTGGTCATGTTTCTTCCTCCGGGTCGAGTTTGACAAGTGGGGCGTGCCCGGCGACGGTATCGCCTGGCGCGCAATAAATTTCGGTCACCACGCCCGCAATCGGCGCGGGCAGGCTTTGCAAGAGCTTCATCGCCTCAAGGACCACCAGCGTATCACCGGCGGCAACGCGGTCGCCGGGCGCAACGCGCACCTCGGCCACGGCGCCTGGCATCGGCGCCGTCAACAGGTCGGCGCCGCCCGATCCGCCGCTGGCACGGGCAAGGTGCTGATCTTCCAGAACGCGCAGGTCTGTCACGCGCATACCGCCAGACGTTTGTAAATGCACCCGCCAACAATTGCCACTGCGCTCGATATGGGCCACGCGCGAAAAGGGAACGCCGTCGATGCGCCCACTCAAACGGTCACCGGTCAAGGCACCGGCCTCGGTTGTGATGCTCTGGCCGTCTGGCAATGTGGCCGTCAGCCTCGCTCCGGCTTCGGTCACGCGGATCGGATCATCCTCGGATGTGGTCCAATAGGACGCCGCGCCGGGCCGTCCCGCAGGGGCCGTGAGCCGCCAAGATCCAAGGCTTTCCCAAGGCGATGCGCCCGCCGGCGTCAAATGCAGATGCAGCGCCATGGCCGCGAGGCCTGCGTTTTCGGCTTCGGGCGCGGGTTCGGCCCATCCATCGGGGAACAATTCGGCAAGGCCCGAGGTGTGATGCCGGAAGGCCTGAAAATCAGGATGGTTCAACAGCGCCCGCTGATAAGACAGGTTCAGCCCGACGCCGCCCACCGCAAAGGCATCAATCGCGGCAATGGCCTGACGGATTGCCCCTGCCCTGTCCGGCGCATGGGTGATCAATTTGGCCAACATCGAATCGTAATGGTGGCCGACGATTGACCCTGCCGCGACGCCGCTATCGAGCCGCACGCCAGCGGGCGGAGCCCAAAGGGTGATCTCGCCGGTTTCGGGGCGGAAATTTTCGGCGGGGTTTTCGGCGGCGATGCGCACTTCGATGGCATGGCCGTTAAACTGCACATCCGTTTGCGCCAGCGTCAGGGCCTCGCCCCGTGCGATACGCAATTGCCATTCGACCAGATCGATGCCGGTGATGGCCTCGGTCACGGGATGTTCCACCTGAAGGCGGGTGTTCATTTCGAGAAAATAGTATTCCCCGCGCGCCGGATCATAAAGGTATTCCACCGTCCCTGCCGAGCGATAGCCAATGGATTGCGCCAATCGCACCGCCGCCGCGCGCATGTCATCGCGCACCGCGTCGGGCAGGTCGGCGGCCGGAGCCTCTTCGATCAACTTCTGGTGGTTGCGTTGAAGCGAACAGTCGCGATCGCCCAGATGCAGAACATTGCCGTGGCTGTCGCCCAGAACCTGCACCTCAACATGGCGCGCGCGCGGTGCATAGCGTTCAAGGAACACCGCCGCATCGCCAAAGGCGCCTTTGGCCTCGGCCCTTGCCGAGGTGATGGCTTCGGGTGCCTCGGCCAGATCGGTGACAAGGCGCATGCCGCGCCCGCCGCCGCCCGCGCTGGCCTTGACCAGAAGCGGCACGCCAAGCGCCTGCGCCTCGTCCAGCAAGCGCGCGTCGGACTGATCCGCACCGCGATAGCCGGGCAGCACGGGCACGCCGGCTTCCTCGGCGGCGGCCTTGGCCTCGATCTTCGATCCCATCATGGCAATCGCGTCCGCGTCCGGCCCGATGAAGACAAGCCCCGCCGCTTCGATCGCAGCGGCAAAACCGGCGTTTTCGGACAAGAAACCATAGCCGGGATGCACCGCACCCGCGCCGGTCGCGCGCGCGGCCTCCAAAATGGCCTCGACGTTCAGATAGCTGTCCGCTGGTGCGGCCCCGCCGATGCAGACGGCGTGATCAGCCTCGGCCACAAAGGGCGCGTCGCGGTCGGCCTCGGAAAAGACGGCGACCGTTTCCAGCCCCAATTTGCGACACCCGCGTTGGATGCGCAGTGCGATTTCGCCCCGGTTGGCGATCAGGATACGGGTAAAATTCATTTCACGCGCCATGACGGGATGCTTTTGTTGAGGAAGCTGCCAATGCCTTCGATGCCTTCTTCGGTTTCCCAAGCGTCGGCCAGACGGTCGGCGGTGTAGATCATGTTGGTTTCCAAATCGTGCGCCGCGACATAGGCGATCAACGCCTTGGTGTCGGCCACAGCGCCCGGCGCGGCTTGCAGGTGATCGTGCACGACGCGCTCAACGGCTGCGTCCAGATCATCGGCTTTCACGACCTCGGTCAGCAAACCGATCCGTTCGGCGCGCGTGCTGTCGAACAACGCCCCCGACAGCATGGTTTCGCGCGAATGGACCTTGCCGATGCGGGCCACGACATAGGGCGAGATATTGGCGGGCAAGAGGCCCAGTTTTACCTCGGTCAGACCAAAGCGTGATCCTTCGGCCCCGATGGTGTAATCGCAGACCGAAATCATGCCGACACCGCCGCCATAGGCCGGGCCGTTGATCCGTCCGATCAGCGGTTTGGGCAGCGTATCAAGCCGGCGCAGCAAATGCGCCAGCGTGGCGCTTTGGTCGACCCGCTCGGCGCGGGTTTTGTCGATGTTGGAGGAGAACCAGTTGAAATCCCCACCGGCGCAGAAGCTTTTGCCGTTGCCGGTCAAAATCACGATGCGCACGGCATCATCCGCAGCCAGTTTTTCGGCCACGTCGTATAGCTCGGCGATCAGCGTGCCGTTCAGCGCATTATGTTTGTCCGGCCGGTTCAAGGTTACGGTGGCGACGCCGCGCGCGTCGGTTTCAAGCAGGATGGTTTCGTAAGTGGTTGTCATGGTATTGGCCTCACATTCTGAAGACGGGCGTGTGGCGCCCTGCCTCGGGCACCGAAGAAACAATGGCCAGACACAGGCCAAGAATATCGCGGGTCTGACCCGGTTCGATCAGCCCGTCATCCCAAAGCCGCGAAGTGGCGTAATAGGGATCGGACTGTTCGCCATATTGGGCGCGGACCTGCGCCTCGATCTGCTCCATGTCGGCTTGCATCTTGTCTTCATCGCCACCCTTTTGGCGGCGCAGTTCCAGCATCACGTTGCTGGCGATGTCGGCGGACATGGTGGCCAGCTCTGCCGTCGGCCATGCAAAGAGGAAATTCGGCGCAAAGCCGCGCCCGCACATGCCGTAGTTGCCGGCCCCGTAAGAGCCGCCCAAAAGCACCGACAGGCGCGGCACTTTGGCCACCGACATGGCATAGACCAATTTGGCGCTGTCTTTGGCGATGCCGCCGCGTTCGGCCTCGGTTCCGACCATGAAGCCGGAAATATTATGCAGGAACAAAAGCGGGATGTTGCGTTGATCGCACATCGACACGAATTGCGCGCCCTTGAGGGCGCTGTCGGACAAAAGCGCGCCGTTGTTGGCAAGGATGCCGACGCGGAAGCCGTGGATGCGCGCCGTGCCACAGACCAGCGTTTCACCCCAGCCGGGCTTGAACTCGCGGAATTCGCCCGCGTCGATCATGCGCAGCAGAACCTCGCGCATGTCATAGGGTTCCTTGCGGTCGGCGCTGATCACGCCGAGCAGCTCTTCGGGATCATGTGCGGGCGCTTCGGGGGCGGCGTCGGGCTGCATCGGGCGCGATTGGCCCAATTCGGCCACGATGTCACGCATCAGCGCCAGCGCATGGTGCTCGTCTTCGGCCAGATGGTCGGACACGCCGGAGACGCGCGTGTGCATTTCGGCCCCGCCCAACGTTTCGCCATCGACCTCTTCGTTGATCGCCACCTTGACGATCGACGGCCCGCCGAGATGAATACGGGCGTTGCCGCGCACCATGATGACCTCGTCCGACAGCGCGGGAATATAGGCCCCGCCCGCCGTGCAGCCGCCGAAAACGGCGGAGATCTGCGGCAAGCCGCTGGCCGACATATTGGTTTGACGATAAAAGGAATTGCCGAAATGGCGGGCGTCGGGAAAAACCCGATCCTGTTCGGGCAAAAAGGCCCCGCCGCAATCCACCAGATACAGGCAGGGCAACCGGTTTTCCGCCGCAATCTCTTGCGCGCGGATGTGTTTTTGCACCGTCTCGTGATAAAATGAGCCGCCCTTGACCGTCGCATCATTGGCGATCACGACGCAGGGCTGACCATGCACGATGCCGATGCCGGTCACGATGCCGGAACCGGGAACCTCGCCGCCATATTGGCCATAGGCGGCCAGCGATGACAGCTCCATAAACGCGGTGCCGGGATCGACCAAAAGATCAATCCGTTCGCGCACCAGAAGCTTGCCGCGCTTGCGGTGCCGCTCAACCATGTCGGGGCGTCCGCCCGATGCGACATCGGCAATCCGCGCGCGCAATGTCTCGACGCGTTCGCTTTGCGCCGCGTGGTTGCGGGTATAGGTTTCGGATGCGGTCATCACCGCAGTTTCAAGTCGTGCCATGTATCAGCTATCCTGTCTTTCTAGTATCCCGTTGAGAAACACATCGGCATAGGTGCGCGACAGTGCCTCGGCGCTGCCCCGGTCCGGGTCGAACCAATCAAGTGTGGCGTTCAATGCGCCGATCAACATCAGGCGCAGGCGGCGAATGTCGACATCGGGTTTAAGCGCGCCGCGCTCTTGAAGTCGGGACAGTAAAGCATCCCATTCAGCCTCATAAGCGCGGCGTGTGGGCAGGTTGGCGTCCCGTACGGATTGTGGCACTTGCCCGAAAATACGTACATTGGCCGAGGTATAATCGCTCACGTCAAGAAGCGCGCGCAGATGCGTCCCGATTGCAGCTCGCAGGATTGTTTCGGCGTCGGTGTCTTCGGGCAGCGCCGAAACAGCTTGGCGCATTTTCTCGTGAACGACCTGAATGCCGACATCCAAAATGGCCACTACGATTTCGTCTTTGGAGCCGAAATGGTAGTATATGCTGCCCGCCTTTATCCCCGCAGCATCAGCGATTTTTCGCAGCGATACGGATCCATAGCCTTGTTCGCGAAAAAGCCGCGCAGCAACGTTCTGCACGCCTTCCCGTCCGACGGGATTGCGCGGTGTTTCTTTAACCTTGCTCACTGTGTCATCCGTCATGGGGTCTCTCTCATCGCATCCCTAACTAACACCTGTTAGCTTGAGGGCGCGGACGAGTCAATTGTCCAAACCTGTTGGGGTGAACTTTATTTTAAAATGCCATCCGGGCAGCCAGAATATGGCTGCCCGGATATGCAGATCGACGGCCAAGGCCGGAGTGCGCAGCAAAGCGGCGCAGATCAGATGACGAAGCCACCACCGCAGATAATGTGCTGACCCGAGATGAAGTTCGATTCCGGGGCACAGAACAAATAGACCGCGCCTGCGGCCTCTTCCGGTGTGCCGACCCGGCCCAGAGGGATCATGCGCTCCATCTGGGTCAGAAGATCGGGGTTCACGCCGACTTTGATCTCTTTTTCCTCGACCTTGATCGTGCTGTCGCCATCGGCGCTGCCCTCGGTCAGGCGGGTGCGGATCGGGCCAAAGGCTACGGCATTCACGTTGACCTTGTAGCGGCCCCATTCCTTGGCCATCGTGCGGGTGACACCCAAAATGCCGGACTTGGCGGCGGCATAGTTGATCTGACCTGCGTTACCACCGGTGCCCGCGATGGACGAAATATTCACCACCTTGCGGAACACTTCTTGCCCGGCGGCGGCTTCTTCTTTGGCCTTGGCGCTGATCACGGGTTGAGCGGCGCGCAGGATTTTGAAGGGTGCGGTCAGGTGCACGTCAATGATTGCCTGCCATTGCTCGTCGGTCATCTTTTGAACGACGCTATCCCATGTGTAGCCAGCGTTGTTCACAATGATGTCCAGACCGCCAAAGCTGTCGACGCCGGTTTTGATGAAGCGTTCGGCAAAGCCGTCTTCGGTCACGCTACCTGCGCAAACCACAGCCTCGCCGCCAGCGGCGCGGATGGCCTCGGCGGTTTCATTGGCCGGATCGGCATCCAGATCGTTGATCACCAAACGGGCCCCTTCCGAGGCCAGTTTAAGTGCAATTTCGCGTCCGATGCCCCGGCCGGAACCGGAAACCAGTGCGACGCGCCCGTTGAGTTTGTCAGTCATGTTCTGTCCTTCCAAGTGGCGCTATCAGACTTTTTCATAAAGCGTGGTGACACAGGCTCCGCCGAGGCCGAGATTGTGCTGGAGCGCCAGTCGTGCGCCGTCGACTTGACGCGCATCGGCCTGTCCGCGCAACTGCTGAACCAGCTCGGTGCATTGTGCGAGACCGGTTGCACCAAGCGGATGACCCTTGGACAACAGGCCGCCCGACGGGTTGGTCACATATTTGCCGCCATAGGTGTTGTCGCCATCGTCCACGAATTTCGCCGCATCGCCGCGCGCACAGAGGCCAAGCGCCTCATAGGTGATCAGTTCGTTATGGGCAAAACAGTCGTGCAGTTCGACCACGTCCACATCTTCCGGTCCGATGCCCGCAGCCTCATACACTTGATCAGCAGCGTTTTTGGCCATCGAGAAGCCGACAACCTCGCGCATGTCGTGCGCATTAAAGGTTTCCGGTCCGTCTGTTGTCATCGCTTGCGCCGAAATCCGCACCGAGCTGTCGAGACCGTGCTTGTCAGCAAATTCTTTGGAGCAGACAATGGCCGCCGCCGCGCCACACGTCGGGGGGCAGGCCATCAATTTGGTCATGATACCGGGCCAAACGACCTGCGCTGCCATGACGTCATCGGCTGTTACTTCCTGCCGGAACAGGGCAACCGGATTTTTGGCAGCATGGCGGCTGGCCTTGGCGCGAATTTTGGCGAAGGTTTCCATCGGTGTGCCAAACTCGTCCATATGCGCCTTGCCTGCGCCGCCGAAATAGCGAAGCGCCAAGGGGATGTCCGAATTGCCGACCAGATCATCGGTTTCTTCGTCGAATGATGCAAACGGGCTGATCCGATCGTGGAACATCGCACCGATGGCGCCGGGTTGCATTTGTTCAAACCCAAGCGCCAATGCACATTCTACCGCGCCGCTTTCAACGGCCTGACGTGCAAGGAACAGGGCTGATGAGCCGGTCGAGCAGTTGTTGTTCACATTCACAACCGGGATGCCAGTCATGCCGACATTATACAAGGCGCGCTGGCCACAGGTGCTGTCGCCATAGACATAGCCAACATAGGCCTGTTGGATCTTGTCGTAATCCAGACCCGCGTCCTTGAGGGCGGAACGGGTGGCGGTGGCCGCCATGACATCATAGCTTTCGGATTTTCCGGGCTTTTGGAATGGGACCATCCCGACACCGCTGACATAGGCTTTCTGTGACATTTCTCTCTCCCTATAGTGGTCCGGTCTACTTGAACTGAGCACCATTCCATTTTCTACCATTTGTTAGATTTTATATCCCGGTGCCCGGAACTGTCAACAAGGACGCGCTGTGACGTGGGGTGCTTGCCGTAATTCCTGACATGTGCTTGGGTGCTTGCGCCGCCAGCTTTGAAGGACCGCGCATGTCGCAGATCAGGCTTCCGGATCTGGGTATGTCCCGTCCAGGCGGTCGAAGACATCCGGCGCGTGGTTTTGACACCGAAGGCGCCAGCCTAAGAAAGGAATTGAAAGATGGCCTATTGCTATGAATTCAAAGGGTTCGTTCCCGTGGTGCCCGAAGGAACATTTGTTCACCCTCAGGCCGTGCTGATCGGAAACGTCATCCTTGGCAAAGGATGCTATATCGGACCCGGGGCAAGCTTGCGGGGCGATTTCGGCAAGATCGTGATTGGCGACGGTGCCAATGTTCAGGACAATTGCATCATGCATTCCTTTCCGGGGCGTGATGCGGTGGTGGAAGTCGATGGTCATATCGGTCACGGCGCGATTCTACATGGCTGCACCGTGGGTCGAAATGCGCTTGTGGGTATGAATGCCGTCATCATGGACGGCGTTGATCTTGGCGCAGAATCGATCGTCGGCGCACAGGCCTTCATACGGGGCGAAACGGTTATCCCGCCGCGTTCGATGGTGGTCGGATCACCGGCAAAGATCATCCGCGAGGTTAGCGAAAAGGAAGTCGCGTGGAAGACCCGCGGAACAGCCGAGTATCAGCAGTTGGCGCGCGATTGTCTGGCCGGATTGAAACCCGTCGAGCCGCTGCACGAAGTTGAGGCGGACCGGCCCGAGGTGGCGCCCTCTGACGTGGTGTCGATACAAGAAGCGCGGCAGCAGGACACCTGACGCTGCGCGTAAAGATGTATCGGGAGCGGCCCGAAATTCCGAGGGGGCCGCGCCGGAGGCATCGCACCCTTAAGGGGGCGGGCACTGGCACTGAAGACCCGCGGGTCGATCCGGGCGCCAAAGCGGCGCGCCGGATCTTAACCCATTAAAGCCGGAAAATACCGTAGTGCGGATCTTCGATCGGGGCGTTCAACGAAGCAGAGATCGACATACCAAGCGCATTGCGCGTATCAGCCGGGTCGAGAATGCCGTCATCCCACAACTCCGAAGTCGAGGTATAGGCTTCCACATCCTGGCGGAATTTCTCCAAGACCGGATCGCGGATTGCGGCGATTTCTTCTTCGGTCAATTCCTTACCTTCGCGCTGAAGCTGCCGGATCTTGACGTCGGCCATGGTATTGGCGGCCTGATCCGCGCCCATCACGCCGATTTCGGCCTGCGGCCACATGAACAACGTGCGCGCATCCCACGCCCGTCCACACATGCCGTAATTGCCGGCCCCATAAGAGGCATTGGCGATCACGGTGAATTTCGGCACGACCGAACCACCCTGCGCCATCAGCATTTTTGCGCCATCCTTGGCGATGCCGCGCTCTTCGTATTCGCGGCCCACCATGTAGCCGGTGATGTTTTGCAAGAAGACCAAAGGCGTGCGGTTCTGGTTGCACAATTGGATGAAATGCGCCGCCTTCAGCGAGCTGTCGTTGAACAGCACCCCGTTGTTGGCCAAAATCCCCACTTTGTAGCCCCAGATATGGGCATAGCCACAAATCATGGTGGTGCCATAATCGGGTTGGTATTCATGGAAGCGCGAGCCATCGACGATCCGCGCTAGAACTTCGCGCATGTCGAATTGGGTTTTGCGGTCCTTGGGGATGATCCCGTAGAGTTCCTTGGGGTCGTAGTAAGGCTCTTCAAAGGATGCGGTTTCGATGATGGTTTTCGGCTTGCGCTTCCATTGGCTGACAATCTCGCGCGCCAGTGAAAAGGCGTGCTCTTCGGTGGCGGCGCGATAATCGCCTGTACCCGAAACCGAGGTATGCATGACCGCACCGCCCAGTTCCTGAACGCCGACCTCTTCGCCGGTGGCCGCCTTGACCAGCGGCGGCCCGCCAAGGAAAATCGCACCTGTGCCTTCGATGATAATGTTGTAATCGCTCAGCGTCGGCACATAGGCGCCGCCAGCGGTGCAATGCCCGCCGACCACCGCGATTTGCGGAATGTTGGCTTGGCTCAGCTTGACCTGATTGCGGAAGACGCGCCCGCCGAGATAGCGGTCGGGAAAGACGCCGTGTTGCAGCGGCAAGAAGCCGCCAGCGCTGTCGCAGATGTGGATGACCGGTAAGTGATTTTCCAGCGCGACATCCAAAAGCCGTACGATTTTTTTGACGGTATGTGGATACCATGCGCCGCCCTTGACGCTGGCGTCGTTGGCGTGGATGGCGACTTCGCGGCCCTGCACGATGCCGATACCGGTGACCACGGCGGCGCCGGGCACCGCGCCGTCATATTCGCGGCAGGCGGCCAGAGTGGAAAACTCCAAAAACGGCGTGCCGGGGTCCAGCAGCAGTTTCAAACGTTCGCGCACGCCCAGCTTGTTCTGGCGGGCAAGGCGGTCGATGTCACGTTGCGGGCGTTCAAAACGCGCCGCCTGTTGGCGGGCGTGGAACTCTTTCAACCGCTCGGACATGGCCGCGTAATTTGCCTTGTAGTCGGGGGCATTGGTGTCGATCTGGCTTTCGATCCGGCGCATGATTATTCCTCCTCGGGAGCCAACTGGGCGAGCGTGGCCTTGAGCCCAAAACTGTCACCTGCGGCAAATGGTATTTCAGCAACCACACCGTCGCGTGGTGCGATCAGGCTGGTTTCGAGTTTCATGCTTTCAATGACAAGCAAAGTCTGGCCTTCCTTGACGTGATCGCCGGGTTTGGCGTTCACCGACACGACCACGCCGGGCATCGGCGCGACGATACGGTCATCGGCTGCGCCGCCTTCGTTACCGGCCAGCCGCTCGGCGGGATCGACCCGTCCGACGGCATATGTCTTGCCGTTCAAATGCACGAATGTTGCGTCGGGCCCAACGGCCAGCCGCACGTTTTGCGCGCGTCCGCGCACCCGCAGCACATAGCCGCCCGGTGTCCCCGTGGGCTCCAACTGGCAGGGGATCACGCCATCAGGCGTGTTCAAATTCATGTTGTTGCCGTCGTGTGACAGCCAGCATTCGGCCTCTTCGCCGTCGATCTGGAATATCCGCTGCATCAGTTTCTCCACCCGCCCATTTTTCGGTGCATTTCAGGTATCTGCATCACATCACTCACCAACCGTTCGTCCGACAGGGCCGCAGCCGCCATCAACAGGTCGCTGAGATCTTCGCCCGGCGCGGTCAGCGTATCGGCCTGTTCCGCCAAAAATCCGGTCGAGACATCCCCGGACGCGAAATCGGGATGGGCAAGGATCGCATCCAGATAACCGGTGTTGGTCGTCACCCCGAGGATAACGTAGTTTTGCACCGCTTCACGCGCGCGGGCGATGGCCTGCGCCCGATCTTCGGCGTGCACGATCAATTTGGACAGCATCGGGTCGAAATCGGTCGTGACCTTGCCGCCGTCCAGAATGCCGCTGTCGACACGCACGCCTTCGCCGCGTGGCTCGTCCAACAACAAGATATCCCCGATCGCAGGGCGGAAATCGGCGGTGGCGTCTTCGGCACAGATGCGTAATTCGATCGAATGACCGTTTTGCGGAATATCGGCCTGCGCCGCGCTCAACCCCTCGCCCGCCGCGATGCGCAGCTGTTCGGCCACCAGATCAAAGCCCGTCACCATTTCGGTCACCGGATGTTCGACCTGAAGACGGGTGTTCATTTCAAGGAAGTAAAACGACCCGTCTTGGGCATAAATGAATTCAACCGTGCCAGCGCCGCGATAGTTGACGGCGCGGGCGATTCCAGCGGCGGTTTCGCAGATGTCCAGACGTTGCGCCTCTGACAATGCCGGAGACGGCGTCTCTTCGATGATCTTCTGGAACCGGCGCTGGATCGAGCATTCGCGCTCCCAGAAATGCACAACATTGCCTTGCCCGTCGCCCATCACCTGCACTTCGATATGGCGCGGGCGCTCGATATAGCATTCCACAAAAAGTCGCCCGTCGCCGAAATAACGCTCTCCCTCGCGGCGCGCGGTGTCGATCTCGGTTTCCAAAGTGCTGTCGTCGCGCACGACGCGCATCCCCTTGCCGCCGCCGCCTGCCGAGGGCTTGATCAGCAGCGGGTAGCCAACCGCGCGGGCGCGTTCGACAAACGTCGCGGGATCGTCGTCTTCGATGGCCGAAGGGGCCACCGGAAAGCCGCGCTCTTCGACAAAGGCGCGGGCGCGGATCTTGTCACCCATCAGGTCGATGACCTCGGATGTGGGGCCGACAAATGTCACGCCGGCCTTTTCCAATGCGGCGACGAAGGCCGCGTTTTCCGACAAAAAGCCATAACCGGGATGCACCGCATCCGCGCCGATCCTCTGTGCGACATCGACAATCTGCGCAATGTCGAGATAGGCGGCCACGGGTGTGGGGCCATCAATCGTCACAACTTCGTCGGCGATCAGATGGGCAGGCCCCTCTTGTTCAGAGGCATGGCGCAACACGGCGGTCGCAAGACCGCGCGCTTTGGCGGTGCGCAAAACCCGCGCCGCGATCTCGCCCCTGTTGGCGACCAGAATTTTGGAAATCGTCATTTTCTTTCCTTTCATGCGCTCTGGGCAGAGCGAAGCCCGTCACGCGCGGCCATTTTGGCTGGCACGGGGATTTCGATATCGAGCAGCATTTGCGCAAAGCCTTTGCCTTGCGGGTCGATGCGGACCGAGGCGATGCCGCCGCCGCCCAGCGATTCATGCAGCAGGAAGTTCAGCGAATGACTTCCGGGCAGGTCGAAGCGTTCGACCGCGCCGTCGCACAGATGAGTGAAATAGTCTTTCACCGTCTCTTCCGTCAGGGCGGATCGGATATAGGGCAGATACTCCGGCTTGCGGGCCAGAATGCCGATATTGGCGATATCGCCCTTGTCGCCCGAGCGGCCCCAGGCCAGATCGACCAGCCGCACATTGACGGCGTCAGGACCAGCATCGCGGCTTTCTGCCTGTGGCGCGGCGGGCGCCTCAAGTGCGACAGCCTTGGCCGCAACGGTGACGGGCACATCCTTGCCGTCGACCTCGACCGCGACGGGGGTGGCGGATTTATCTTGCAGGAAGGAGAAGAGCCGCACCACCGGTTGCACCTTGGGCCGCCCGGCAAAGAACCCGGTTAGGCCCTGCGCCGTGGAAATGGCCATCGGCGCGATTTCTCCGGCAAAGATATTGAGCGCGCGCCGGTCGTCATGCGCGGCGCCGATCTTCAGCACCACTTCACGCGTTTGGGCGCGGGCGTTGGCGCCATAGGCGGCTTCGGCCCCCAGAACCTCGGTGCTGACCTGCCGGAAATCGCCAAGGTTCTTGTCGCGGAAAATCCGGCGGCAGCGGGTCAGGATCGCATCGGCCACGCGCTCGGCTTTGGCCGGGGCGTCAATGGCCGCCAGCGTCAGCGTGGTCACCGCGCGCCAACCGTCTGCATGGGTCGCCGAGACCTTATAGCTGCCGGTGCGCCCGAGGCCTTTGCCGCCTTTGACCAGAACCTGATCGGGGCCGACCTGTTCGAGCGTGACATCAGACCAGTCGCAGATCACATCGGGCAGCAGGTAAGCGCGCGGATCGCCGATCTCATAAAGCATTTGTTCGCCGACCGAGCCGGGCACAACCAACCCGCCGGTGTCGGGCGTCTTGGTCATGATGAAACTGCCGTCTTCGGACACTTCGACAATGGGCATGCCCATGTTGTCCCAACCGGGCACATCCTGCCAGTCGGTGAAGTTGCCGCCCGTCCCTTGCGGGCCGCATTCGATCAAATGGCCCGCGAGCGAGCCCTGGCTGAGCTTATCCCAGTCATCGTCGCCCCAGCCAAACTCGTGCATCAAGGGGCCAAGCGCCACGGCGCTGTCAGCACAGCGACCGGTAATGACGATATCGGCTCCGGCACCCAAGGCTGCCGCGATCGGGCGGGCGCCGAGATAGGCATTCATGCTATAGATGTCATCGGGAAACTCGACGCCAGAGAACATTTCGGTCTGGCCGCTGGCGCGAATATCGTCGGCCTGCGCCGACAAATCGTCGCCCAGAACCACCCCGATGGACAGGTCAATGCCCGCCTCTGCGGCGGCTTTGGCCAGTGCATCGCGGCAACCGCGCGGGTTCACCCCACCGGCATTGGCCACCACTTTCATTCCCTTGGATTTGATCTCGGACAGCCAGGGCACCAAAGCCTTGACGAAATCCGGTGCATAGCCCGCCTCCGGCGTCTTGGCCCGGGCCCGCGCCATCAGCGACATTGTCACTTCGGCCAGATAATCGAACACCAGATAGTCGATCTCGCCTTTGGTCACCAATTGGCCGACCGCTTCGGGCGTATCGCCCCAAAACCCTGAGGCGCACCCAATGCGCAGTTTTCCATCAGACATAGTCTTCTCCTCCCCGCTTTGTCAGCGGCCCGTCCATTCGGGTTTGCGTTTTCCAATGAAGGCGGCAAAGCCCTCGCGCGCATCTTCTGTCTGCGCAATCCGCGGCAACAACGTTTCTGTAAAACGCATCTGCTGCGGATAGGTCATGTCTTCAATCGCGTGGCAGGCGTATTTGCCAAGCCGAATCGCCGTCGGCGATTGCGCGGCGATGTGCGTAACCAGTTCCGTAATCTTGTCGTCCAATCCGGCGCCATCGGTCACATAGTTGACCAGATCATAGCGTAACGATTCCTCGGCCGTCAGCGGGATGCCGGTGATGAACATCTCCATCAATCTGCGCCGTGGCAGTACCCGCATCATCGGCGGAACGATGGTCATGGGAAACAGCCCCACCTTCACTTCCGGCGTCCCGATTTTGGCATGATCGGCCATCACCGCCATATCGCAAGCACAGATGATTCCCGCGCCAGCTCCCACTGCCACACCATTGACGCGCGCAATGGTTGGCTTTCGGCAGGCCTGTATCGTGTCGAACAACTTGCCAGCAAAATGCATCGGATCAGACGGATCTTGCATAAACGGGCCGCCATCTCTGCCCGCTTTGAGGTCGCCGCCGGCACAAAAAGCGCGCGCGCCCTCGCCGGTCACAACGATCACCCGGCAGTCGGGGTCTGCCTCGGCGGCGGTAAGGGCTGCGATGATTCCTTCTGCAACTTCACGGTTCAAGGCGTTTCGCTGGTCTGGTCGACAAATCGTAATGCGCGTCTCATGCCCTCGGGCGTGCGAACGAACGACATTCTCAACCATTTTCGAAACCTCCCCGTTTCTTCGCCCGCTTGTTCGCAACGTGAGGTCGCGAAAAGCTTGGCTTGATCTATTTTCTAACATGTGTTTGATTTTGGTCAACACTGTAGACAGCATTTTTCGGGAGGATACAAAATGACCAGTCAGAACGAATCTGCCTTGGCTGATCTGGATGCCATCAGAGCAAATTATTCGCTAACGGATGAGCAGCGCCAGATCGTCGATCATGTGGATCGGGTGTCGCGCGAGGTCTTGCATCCGCTGCAAGCCCGCATGGACGAAGAGGAATGGTGGCCCGACGATCTGTTCAAACAAATGGGCGAATTGGGCCTTTTGGGCATCACCGCGCCCGAAGAGTTTGGCGGCTCGGGCCAGAACGAATTCACCCAAGCTTTGGTGTCCGAAGTGATTTCGAAATGGAACCCGGCGGTGGGCCTGTCGCATGGGGCGCATGACAACCTGTGCTTGAATAACCTGTTGCGCAATGGCTCAGACGAACAGATCAAAAAATATGTGCCGGGCCTGTGTTCCGGCGATCTGGTCGGGGCCTTGGGCCTGACCGAACCGGGTGCGGGATCGGATGCGCTTGGCTCTATGGCCACCACGGCGCGCCGCGATGGAGATGATTATATCATCAACGGCTCGAAGATTTACATCACCAACGGGCCGATTGCCGATGTGGTGCTGCTGTATGCCAAAACCGACAAATCCAAAGGCGCCAAGGGCATCTCTGTCTTTCTCGTCGACACCGACAACCCCGGCTTTAAGGTGGCGCAAAAGCTCGACAAAATGGGCTTCCGTGGCTCGCCCACCGGCGAATTGGTGTTCGAGGATTGCCGTGTGCCGGCCTCGGCCATGGTGGGGGCCGAGAACAGCGGCGTTTCGGTGGTGATGAGCGGTCTGGATCTGGAACGCGCGATGGTTGCTTCGGTCTGCGTTGGCATGGCCGAACGCGCATTGGAGCTGGGTCTGGAATACGCGAAGATCCGCGAACAATTCGGCAAGCCGATCGCAAGTTTCCAAATGATGCAATCGAAGCTGGCCGAGATCTACACCGAGGTCGAAACCGCCCGCGCCTTTAGCTATCGCGCGTTGGCGGCTTGTGTCGGATTGCCCAAGGGCGCCGGTGGTCGTGGCGAGATTCATAAACTGACCGCGGCGGCCTGCCTTTATGCGGGCGAAGCGTTCAACAAGGCCGTGACCGAAGCCTGCCATATTCACGGCGGCTCCGGCTACATGCAGGACACCGAGATCAACCGGTTGTTCCGCGCCAACAAACTTCTGGAGATCGGGGCGGGCACCAGCGAAGTTCGCAAGATCATCATCGCCGAAGAACTTTTGCGCGCCTGAGGGAGGACCCAGCCATGACCAAGCAATTACGCAACGATATCGACCTTCCGACACATTTCATGACGGATGAACAGCAGGCGCTGGCCGATCAAGCCGGCAAGTTTTTCATGTCCGAATTCCATCATCTGAATGCGGAAATGGACGACACCGATGATCTGCCCGCCTCGGTTTTCCCCAAGCTGGGCGAGATGGGCTATCTCGGCCTGAACGTGCCGCCGGAATTTGGCGGTGCCGGTCTGGATTTTACATCCGCCTGCATCATCACCGAACAGATGTCACGGGCATCGGCCGCCATCGGATTGACCCATGTCGCGCATGACAACCTGTGCGTCAATAATATCTACCGCAACGCCAATGACGATCTGCGCCGCAAGTATTTGCCGGGGCTGTGCAACGGCACGCTGATCGGGGCTTTGGGCCTGACCGAACCCGGTGCGGGGTCGGATGCGCTTGGCTCGATGCGCACGACGGCGAAGAAGGATGGCGACGATTACATCCTGAACGGTGCCAAGATCTACATCACCAACGGGCCGATTGCCGATGTGGTGCTGGTCTATGCCAAAACCTCGCCCGAGAAGGGCGCCAAGGGCATTTCTGCCTTTATCGTGGAGACCGATACGCCTGGTTTCAAAGTCGCGCAGAAACTCAACAAGATGGGCTTTCGCGGCTCGCCCACCGGCGAATTGGTGTTCGAAGATTGCCGTGTGCCTGCCAAAAACATGGTTGGCAAATTGGACGGCGGTGTTGCGGTCACAATGTCGGGGCTGGACCTTGAACGCGCCATCGTTTGCTTCAATGCCTTGGGCATTGCGCAACGGGCGCTGGATATTTCCATCGACTACGCCAAGACCCGCCAGCAGTTCGGCAAACCGATTGCCAGTTTCCAGATGGTGCAGGCGATGTTGGCCGATATGTATACGCGCCTTGAAGCGGCGCGCAGCCTATCCTTGAAAACCGTTGCCATGTGCGAGGGTCTGGAAGAGGGCGAAGGCGGACGCGGCGAGATTCACAAGCTGACCGCCGCCGCGATTTTCAAGGCCGCCGAGGTGACGTCATTCGTGCTCGACAAGGCCGTCCAGATCCACGGCGGCTCTGGCTATATGCGTGATACCGAAGTGAACCGGCTTTACCGGACGGGCCGCGTGCTTGAAGTCGGCGCGGGCACCCAGGAGGTGCGCAAGCTGATCATTTCTGGCGAACTTTTGAAAAACTGAGGGGGAAAATATGACTGAAACGAAAGTATCGCGTTACGCGCCGGACCTGATGGCCGGCCAAGTGGCTCTTGTCACCGGATCGGGTTCCGGGATGGGGCGGGCAACCGCGCTAGAGATGGCGTCTTGCGGGGCCAAATTGGCGCTGTTTGCGCGCCGTGAAGAGCCATTGGAAGAAACCGCTGAAATGATTCGTGCGGCGGGGGGCGAGGCATTTGTCGTGCCCGGAGATACTCGCGACGAGGACAGCATCGAAGTCGCAATGGGCCGCATCAAGGACCATTACGGACAGCTTGATGTTTTGGTGAATAACGCCGGAGGCCAGTATATCGCCGCCGCGCGCGACATCACCAACAAAGGTTTCGAGGCGGTGGTTCGCAACAACCTGATCGGATCGTGGCAAATGACCCGCGCCGTCGCGGATCATTTCATGTATGAGAACGGTGGGTCGGTGGTCTTCGTGACCGCGATTTCCGCGCGCACGGCCCTCACCGGCTTTACCCATACGGTTGCCGCCCGCGCCGGTGTGACCGGTATGATGAAAACTCTGGCCGCCGAATGGGGCGAATATGGTATTCGTCTGAACTGCGTCGCGCCCGGAACGATCAAGACCGAGGCGCTTGGCCGCTATCCAATTCCGCCTGAGCAGTGGAAAAAGCTGAACCGTTCGGTCCTGAACCGGATGGGCGCGGCCGAGGATATCGCGGGTACGATTATTTTCCTCGCCTCGAAGTTGGGCAATTTCGTCACCGGCGAAGATATTTATATCGATGGCGGAGAAACCTTGCACATGGGGCATGATGCCCGCGATATGATCAATCCCGAGATGTTTGACAATCGCGAACGTGGAGACGGAAAAGATGAGTAAGCCTTGTGTCCTTCTGGACGTCAAAGACCGCATCGCCACAGTGACGTTGAACGATCCGGAGCGCCGCAACCCGATCACCGGCAACGATATGATCGAGGCGCTTTTGGAAACCTTTGCCAAGGTGCAGGCCGACCCCGAGGTCAGCGTCATGATCCTGACAGGGGCCGGTTCGGCATTCTGTGCCGGCGGTGACATCAAGGAAATGAACGATCCCGACAGCGTGTTCCGCAAGGAACCTCTCGCTGCGGCGCAAAGTTATGTCGATGGTGTGCAACGTCTTCCACAGGCGATCTATAATCTCGACATCCCGACCATCGCGGCCGTTAACGGCGCGGCGGTTGGCGCGGGATGCGATTTGACGATGATGTGCGATATGCGCATTGCATCGGAAAAGGCAAAGTTCGGCGAAGTATTCCTGAATCTCGGAATTATTCCGGGCGATGCGGGCAGCTGGTTCCTATTGCGCCGTCTGGGCCATCAACTGGCCGCCGATTTGACCTTTTCGGGCCGTATGGTCGAGGCCAAAGAGGCGTTGGACATCGGCATGGTGCTTGAGGTTGTGCCGCACGATACGCTGTTGGATCGGGCCCGCGAACGCGCGGCCGTGATCGCCGCCAAGCCACCGCGTGCGGTGCGCGTGGCTAAACGCCTGATGCGCAATGCCGAACGGATGGATCTGCCGGACTTCCTGAATTCCGCAGCGGCCTATCAGGCCTTGATGCATCAAACCGAAGACCACCACGAGGCGATCTCTGCGTTTATCGAAAAACGAAAACCCAATTTTACTGGGCGCTAAGGAAAGAACGTATGGCTGAAATCAGCAAAGAGAAGATGGAGCAAATCGCGCAGATGTGGAATGCGCGTGGCAAAGGGTTGATCACCCATATGGCACTCGAAATCGAAGAGGTCTCGAGTGACGGCGTGCGGGTTCGCATGCCGTTCAATCCGGACTTTTGCGTCGATCAAGATCAAACCCTGCTCCATGGCGGGATTCTGACCGCCCTTTTGGACAGTGTTTTCGGTCTGGCGAACTTTGTGGCCATCGAGGGCGTCAGCACGATGGCGACCCTCGACCTCAGAGTTGACTATCTGCGTGCGGCGCGTTCGCGCGCAGATGTCATTGTGCACGCGCATTGCTTCCGCAAAACCCGCCATATTGCCTTTAATGCCGGTAGTATTTGGTTCGATGGCCATGAGGATGCGGAAATCGCCCGCGGCACTGCCTCGTTTGCATTAACGCGCGGTGACGTCAGTCTATTCGACGCGATGACAAAAGGAAAAGCCTCGTGATTGATTTGGAAACTGTAAACGCCAACGCATCCCGAGTGCCGTTCTTCCGGTTTCTCAACTTCGAAGTTCAGAGCTTGGATAGCCTCCATGCCGAAGCGGAGATGACCTTTGAAGAACGTCATATCGGCAATCCGGTCATGGAACATTTCCATGGCGGCATCATCGCGAGCTTCATGGAAGCAACGGCGGCCATCGCCGTCCATCCTGATTTCAGCGAAGCCCCGGCCAAGCCGATCAATCTTACGGTGGATTATTTGAGACCTGGCGTGAAGGGCCCACTCTTTGCCCGTGCAAATGTGACCCGCAAGGGCAAGCGGATCGCAAGCGTCAGCGTGATCACCTGGCAAACAGACCGGGATAAACCTGTCGCAGAGGGATTGTATCACTTCCTATTGGTGTGATTGTGAAAGGGGCTGCGGTTAACGCGCCCCTTTTTCTTCTTCTGAGAAGGTGACGTTTTCCCTGTCACAAATGCCCTCAAGAAGCAATTTGATGAGCATGCCGGAGAATTCGGACAAAGACAGATACCCATCTACGCCGGCCTTGTCCGAATCAAACCATTCCACCGTCCAATTCAGCGCGCCGAGCATCACCTGACGCAACGGGACAATTTTGATGTCCGATCTAATCGCATCATCTTCTTGTGCGTCGCGCAGGATTTTATCCCAGAGCCTGCCGTATTGATGCCGGATGCCTCTATGCCGCTCCCTGAGTTGATTGGGGAGCATGCCATAGCTTCGGATGTTCGCGGAGGTGAACTCGCTTGCCTTGAACAGAAAATGCAAATGGGTCCAGATCGCAGTCGCGATCCGGGCATGGTGATCATATGGCGGCTGGAACTCGTCGGCTGCGGCGCTGACGCCAGAAAGCAGATCGCTCAACCCGGCGTTCAGAACCTCGTCGACGATCGCTTCCTTGGATTTGAAATGGTAATAGACGCTGCCCGCTTTCATATCGGCATCGTCTGCGATCTGACGCAACGTCGTGGCCTTGTATCCGTTGTCTCGTAGAACACGCGCCGCAGCTTTCAGGATTTCCGCCCGGGTTTTTGCCGCCTTGCCCGAGGTTTCAACAGCTCTGAACATAATATCACTGGGCATCTTCCGCCCGGCGGTGTCGGCGCTTTGTTGTGAACACATTCCGTCAAGGATGAGCGTGCTCATACGTTCGGCGAGGAGGTTCACCGGATATCGGTTCACGTCATACCATTCGACCGTCCAATTCATCGCGCTGAGCACGAATTGCCGAATGGCCGAAATAGAAATATCCTTTCTCAAAAGGCCGTCACGCTTGGCCTCTTCGAGAAAATCGCTCCAGACCTGCGCGTAAGAGGCGCGCAACTCACGGTGCGGAGCACGTGCTTCATCCGACAACATCGGATAATTTCGGATATTGGCCGAGGTATAGTCGCTGGTGGTCAAAAGGTAGGTCAGATGTGTTTCAATGAGCTGCGAGAAGGTTTCCCGAAACCCGATTGATTGATCTTGCGCGGAACGGACGATTTCACTGACGCTTTCGTAAAGCTCGCGAACACCGATATCGAGCACCTCACTCAGAATCTGGTCCTTCGATTCAAAATGATAATAGATGCTTCCGGCTTCAATGCCGGATTCTTGCGCGATGTCGCGCATTGTCGTCGCGTAATAGCCTTCATGCCGAAAAAGCCGAGCGGCCGCAGCAAGAATGCCCTCGCGTGTCCTTTCGGACTTACTTAGATCGTCGACGATTGTTTTAACCACATCATACTGTTCTACCATCCCGTGTCGATACTTGTCAGCCGCAAGGCTGTCCATTGCAATAAATCTAACAACTGTTAGAATACACCAAAGAACCATCGAATCAAGTTCTTTGCTACGATTTTAATGCAAGAGGAGGACCTTCATATGCGAGGGCTGAGTGGAAAACGGGTAATCGTGACAGGCGGCGGCAGCGGCATTGGTCGCGCGGTTTGCGAACGGTTTGGACAAGAGGGCGCTGAAGTCGCTGTCTTCGATATGAATGAAAAAGGCGCGCAAGAAACAGCACAGCTGATTCAGGACGCCGGTGGGAAAGCCACGGCTTATAAGGCGGATATCACTGACCGCGCTGAAGTCGATAAAGCGGTTGCTGCCTTCGAAGCGGGCGGTCCGATCGACGTGCTGGTGAACAACGCGGGTTGGGACGTGATCAAACCGTTCCTCGATACCGATGCCGATCTTTGGAAAAAAGTCATCGACATCAACCTCTATGGCCCGCTGAACATGCATCATGCGGTGCTTCCGGGCATGGTCAAGAACGGTGGCGGCCGCGTGGTCAACATCGCGTCGGACGCTGGCCGTGTTGGGTCCTCGGGTGAGGCTGTGTATTCGGCTTGCAAAGGTGGGATCATCTCCTTCACCAAAACTGTGGCGCGGGAACTGGCGCGCAAGGGTATTCAATTGAATGCTGTTGCCCCCGGCCCGACCGACACGCCGCTGTTTGCCCAAGTTGCCGAAGGCGAAGCCGGTCAAAAGATCGCAGAGGGTCTCAAGCGGGCCATCCCGATGAAACGTCTGGCACAGCCGGCCGATTATCCCGGCGCCATTTGCTTCTTGTCGTCCGACGACGCCGGTTTCATCACCGGTCAGGTGATTTCGGTCTCTGGTGGTCTGTCGATGCACGGTTGACCGTTGGCGGCGGCCGCGTCTGTCACAGGGCACGGCCGCCAAGCCATATTCAAGAGGGTTACCTCCCAAACTGGCCGCGCCAACGGCGCGGCCCTTTTTGCGTTGAAGAAAGATAAAACATGTTTCAGCCAGCTTCTGACATTCAGCGTTCAAGCACACTTACAGCCTTCCTGAAGGAGTGCGGTGCGGACAGCTATGAGGACCTCGCCCGCCGGGCCAATGACGAGCCGGACTGGTTCTGGGGTCGGGTTATCGACTACGCCGGAATACGGTTCTCCCGCCCCTACACCAAGCTACGAGATATGTCCGATGGGCCAGAATCGATCAAATGGGCCGTTGGCGGCGCTTTGAACCTCACGGAAACCTGTCTTGACGCCCGTATCGAGGACGGACTTGGCGACAAAATCGCAATCGACTGGGTCGGCGAGGACGGAAGCCGCCGCAGCTGGACCTATACCGAGCTTGCCAATGAGGCCGCGCGCATCGCGTCGGCGCTGTCCAGCCGCGGAGTGAAACCCGGTCAGGCGGTGGGTATTTACATGCCGATGATCCCTGAAATTCAGGCCGCGCTTTTGGGGATTGCGCGTTTGGGTGCCGTGGCGGTGCCGCTGTTTTCGGGGTTTGCACCGCATGCCATCATCAGCCGTCTCAACGATGCCGAAGCCGTGGCGGTGCTGACCGCAGATGCATCGCCGCGTCGGGGCACGCCCGTCTGGATGGAGGCCAAACTGGCCGAAGCCCTCGAAGAGGTGCCCTCGACCCATACCGTCATCAGCCTGCGCCGCTTTGATGGCGCGGTGGCCGTTCCGGCCCGTGATCTCGATTGGCAAGAGACCGTCGGAAAGGCCGATCCGGCCTATCCCGCGCATCCGGTAGAGGCGGACGCGCCGCTGCTCATTGCCTATACCTCCGGGACCACCGGACGCCCCAAGGGCGTGGTGCACACCCATCTTGGCGTGCAGGCCAAGGCCACATCCGATTTCCTGTTGGGGCTCGACATGAAACGCGACGACCGGCATCTGTGGATGACCGATATGGGGTGGGTCATGGGACCGCTGACGCTTTTGTCGGTGCTTTTGTCGGGGGCGACCCTGGTTCTGGCCGAGGGCGCGCCATCGATGCCCGGCGATCCGTTTCGGCTTTTGCGTCTCGCGTCAGAAATGAAAGTCACACATATGGGTGTTGCGCCGACCTTGGTGCGGCAATTCATGACGCAAGATCGCGCGCCGCTGTCAGGTTATGATCTGTCGCCGTTGCGCATCGTCGCCTCGACCGGCGAGCCTTGGACCGACGACGCATGGCTTTGGCAGCTTGACCATATCTGTCGCCGCCGCGCGGTGCCGTTGAACATTTCCGGCGGGACCGAGCTTTTTGGCGCGATCCTGACGTCGACCGTGCTGCATGAGATCAAACCCGGCGGGTTTTCTGCGCAGGCACTGGGTGTCGGGGCCAAGGTGCTGCGCGAGGACGGCAGCGAAGCCGCCCTTGGCGAGGTCGGCGAATTGGTCGTGACCCAACCGCCCATGGGATTGACGCCGGCCATCTGGGGCGACCGCGAGCGGTATTTGGAAACCTATTGGTCCACCTTCCCCGGCATGTGGCGGCACGGCGATTGGGTGCGCTGCGACCCGGACGGCACATGGTATATTTTGGGGCGCTCCGACGACACGTTGAACATCGCCGGCAAACGCATCGGCCCGCCCGAGATCGAGGCCGCCCTGACCGAAACCGGAAAAGTGGTGGACGCCGCCGCCATCGCGGCGCCCGACGATATCAAGGGCGTGGCCGTGGTGTGCGTCTGCGTGGTGGCACCGGGGGTGACCCCCGATGATGCCCTTGTCGAACTGCTCAAAAATCAGGTGGGCGAGATCGTCTCGAAACCCTTCCGCCCGCGCGAGATTTATTTTGTTGAGGGATTGCCCAAGACCCGCAGCATGAAAACCATGCGCCGGATCGTGCGCGCGGCCTTCCTTGATGAAGACCTCGGTGACCTGTCATCCGTCAACAATCCCGAAACCATCCCGCCCATTGCGGCGCTCAGAAAGGAAAAGCCATGATCACAGTCTTTGGAGCCACCGGAACCACCGGCGCACCGCTTGTTGAGACCCTTCTGGCCAAGGGTGCGGACGTGCGCGCCGTGACCAGCGATCCTGCCAAGATTGACGGGCTGAAGGCCAAAGGATGCGAGGCCGTCACCGCGAGCTTCACCGACCCTGCCGCGCTGGAACAGGCCTGTGCCGGAGCCGAAAAGATCTATCTGGTGACCCCTGCGCATCTGGATATGCGTCAGTGGAAGGCCAATGCTATTGCGGCGGCCAAGGCCGCAGGTGTGAAACATGTGGTTCTGGCCACCGGACTTGGCGCATCGCCCAAGGCGGGGCTGACCTTTGGCAAATGGCATTCCGAAAGTCAGGAATTGCTAAAGGAAAGCGGCCTTGACTGGACCTTTGTGCAGCCGACCTATTTCATTCAAAACCTGATGTGGCAGGCCGATAGTATTGCAAAGAATGGGGTGTATTACGACGATCTGGGCGGACCCGTGTCCTGGATCGACGCCCGTGATATCGCCGATGTCGCCGCCGAGGCGTTGACCGGTACGGATCACGCGGGCAAGGGCTATGGCGTGACCGGCCCCGAAGCGCTCACCGGCGACGAGATCGCGGCGGTTCTGTCCGAGGTGACCGGCAAACCCATTACTTCGGTGACCCTGTCCGCCGATGAGGCCAAGGCGGCCATGGTCGCGGGCGGAATGCAGGACGAAGTCGCCGCCGCGATGGTGGAACTGGCCTCGATCGCGCCCAAGGGATACCTCGGAGGCATTGAAACCACGGTCAGTGATGTGCTCGGACGTCCGGCGCGCAGCTTCCGCGATTTTGTCACCGAGAATCGGGACGCCTTCGTTCAGTGACCAGACGGCTGCGCCGCTCGATTTTGAGCTAACACGCTCCGCAGGTGTGGCGGCGCAGCTGGATCAGATTCTCCTGCGCGGCGGTGGACGCGGGCGGTGCGCCGCCATCTTTTCTGTGAGGTCCGGCAGGGCCGGTGACGGCAATTTGCCTGTGTCGCTCGCGCGCCCTGTTGCGGCCCGCGCAGTTTCCACCGCCTCTTCTGTTGCCCGGGACTGCAGCGGACGCGCAAGATGTGATCCAACACCGGCGTGCCAAGGTGGTTCGGCCACGCAGTGCGCCGTGTTTTCATGGGTTCCGGCTGTCTTTTGGGCTTTTGCTCGGCGGCGCATCGCAACGATGGGCCAAGGTAGGCCGTCACGGATGAATCGGGCGAAGTGAGAGCACGCGGTGGTGCAATGTGCCCGATAAAATGATGATGGGCACGGCCGACATGCGCGGCATGGCGTCGGATCGGGCGGATGCGGACCTCATTCCCTTCAAGATCTGCGACAGGGCCTATCCGCGCATTGAAAGGCCCCGTCAATTCGAGAGGTCTGAAACGCGTATCAGGCCGCGCGTTTTAGGCGTGGCTCATGCTTTTCGATCAACTCTGCATGCAAGCTCTGGATCGCAGGTTTCAACGCGTCCTGATCAAGAACAAACTGCACATCGACACTTCTTGGACCTTGGCTGGCGCCCACCACTTCGAGACCTGCCTCCTCCAGCGCCCGCAGTCCGCGCAACAACACCGATAGGGACGTCAGGTCGCGGCCAATCGCTGACACCATGGCCAACCGGCGCGTGGTGATATCGGCCGAAGGATAATGCGTCGTGAGATCTTTTTCGATCCGGCGCATGTTTTTGAGCGAGGTGTCGAGATAATGCGTGATGGTGTTGGCGTTCGACACCTTTGACACGATCGGGACATTGTGGCGCTTTAGGACCTCGAGGATCGTGGCGTCATAGCCTTTCACTCCGACCATGTCCTGTTCAAACACTTCAAGTGTCACGATTTCAAGACCCGTGATGATTTCGACACCCGGTTCCTCAGCGGGTTGATCGTCGATCAGCGTGCCCGGATCCTCTGGCTCGAACGCGTTGGTGACGCGCAGCGGGACTTTGGCCTGACGCAATACTTTTGCGGCTTTGGGGTGGATTGCTTCCATCCCCATGTTCGACAGTTGGTCGGCGACGTCGTAATTTGTCCGGCCGAGCTTGCGAACCGTTCCTTCCCCAACCAGCTTTGGATCGCAGGACGACAAATGGAATTCCTTGTGGATGATCGCCTCGCGTGCGCCAGTCTGTGCCGCCAGCCGCGAAAACGTCACCTCGGAATAACCCCGGTCATATTCCCCCATCAACCCTTCGGCGCATTGCGCATAGCCGGTCACGATCGGCATCTCGGTGCTAGGATCCACGCCCTCAAAGGCCTTGGCGATCCTTTCGTTCAAGGTCACGTCGCCCTCGTCGCGCCAGCCCGACAGATCGACGAACCGCGCATTCACGCCCGCACGTTGCAGCAACAGCATGCTGACAAAAGCCGAATGCGCCTCGCCCAACCCCGAGAGCAGTTCGCGGGTCTGGGCCATGTGCTCTGCCAGACGGAAATGGCCGTATGAGCACAGCCGCTGCAGGTCAATCAGACAGCCGCGCGCGCCGTGCAGGCGTTCATCGACAAAGGCATCTGCCTGTTGAAGATCTGCGGAATGGCTGAGAATGCGGCCATGCGCTTTTTTCATGGCTTCGGCCACAGAGTCGAGCTGATCGTGCCAACCATGGTTGGTATCGTCATTGGCGAAATAGGCATAGACCCCCGGCGCACCGGTTTTCTTGTGCTCCAGTAGAAGATCCGTGATGCCGCCAAATGCCGACACCACAAACACGCGCCCGTACAGGTCAGCCCCTTCGCGGCCCCCGATGAAGAGGGTATCGCGCAGTTCATCCAGACGGGACATTGATGTCCCGCCGATTTTCTCAACTGTGTGGCTCATATCAGGCCTCGTCGGCGGCTGCGTAAGACCCGTCTTCGCGGTGCACTTCGGTGCCGGTGACGGGCGGATTAAAGCAGCAGGCCATGACCAGTTCTTCCTCTGCGCGCAGGATATGGCGGTCATGATCGTTTAGCGCATACATCACCCCCGGCACAATCTTGTGGGTTTCGCCGGTGGCGAGGTCGGTGATCGACCCCTTGCCCCGCATGCAATAGACGCTTTCAAAGTGGTTCTTGTATTCGAAAGTATGTTCGGACCCCGCATCCAGCGTCGTGATGTGAAAGGAAAATCCCATTCCGTCATCCGCCAGCAGCAACCGCACCGAGGTCCAGCTTGCATCCGAAACCACGCGATCAGGTTCGTTTTCGACAATTTTGTTAAAGTCTCTGACAATCATGTCTTTTACTCCGCAGCTATATTGGTCGTTTCGGTCAGCGTCTCACGTGCAGCTTCGAGCAGGATGTCAAAGCCCTGGCCAAAGGTTTCAGGTGACGTTGTCAGCGGTGCAAGCACTTTGACGACCTGATCCTCGTTGCCAGAGGTTTCTATCACCAGTCCCTTGTCATAGGCGCGCGCGCAAATGTCGCCTGCCAACTTGCCCGAGCCGACATCGACCCCCTGCATCAGGCCGCGGCCCTTGAGTTTGGCACCGGGGATGAGCGCCGCCAGATCGGACAGCGCATCGTGGATCAGATCGGACTTTTGTGTCAGCTCGTTCTGGAACGTCTCGTCGGCCCAGAATTTTTCGATCGCGACGCGTGCGGTGACAAAGGCGTGAGTGTTGCCGCGAAACGTGCCGTTGTGCTCGGCCGGCTCAAAGACATCATATTCTGGCCGCACCAGCACCAAGGCCATCGGCAGGCCAAATCCCGAAAGTGATTTCGCCATGGTCACGATGTCCGGGGTCACGCCCATCTCCTCGAAGGAAAAGAACGTCCCGCAACGGCCACAGCCGGCCTGAATATCGTCGATGATCAACAGGGCCCCATGCTTTTTGGCCAGTTTGGCGATGCGCCGGACCCATTCGGGACGGGCGACGTTCAGCCCGCCTTCGCCCTGCACGGTTTCAAGGATAATTGCTGCGGGCGCGTCGAGCCCGCTGGAGCGGTCATCAAGCATGGCCTCCAGATAATCCGCCGTGTCCGACTGACCTGCGATATATCCGTCATAGGGCAGGCGTGTCACGCCATTGAGCATCATGCCCGCGCCCCCCCGGTGGTAGGAATTTCCGGTCGCGGCCAAGGCCCCTGCCGTGACACCGTGAAACCCGTTGGTAAAGGCGATGATGTTGGTGCGCCCGGTAACCTTTCGTGCGATCTTCATCGCCGCTTCGACGGCGTTGGCCCCGGTGGGGCCGGTGAACATCACCCGGTGGTCCATATCACGGGGGGCCAGAATGTGCCGTTCGAAGGCGGCGAGAAAGCTTCCTTTGGCCCCGGTGTGGAGATCAAGACCATGGGCGATGCCGTCGCCCGCAATGTGGTCGATCAGCGCCGCCTTCATATCCGGGTCGTTATGGCCATAGTTCAGCGATGAACATCCGGCAAGGAAATCGATCCAGCTGCGCCCGTCGGCATCTTTCAGTTCCGAGCCGCTGGCACTTTGAAACATTGCGGGCATTCCGCGGCAATAAGAGCGCACGGCGCTTTCGCGGCGATCAAAGATAGTAGAGAAGTCGATCATATCCGAAGTCATGAAACGTCCTATTTGATTTATTACGGGGAAAATGGTTCAGGCAGCGCGGGCCATCGCCTCTGGGGCGGGCAGCGTGACTGTCACCATGTGTTCGGTATCGTGGAGCCCTTCGAAATGCGTTTCACATTCGAAGTGCGGTGCATCAGTGAGTTCGCCGCCGATATCTCGGGCCAGACTGCGAAACAGCGACCATGATGCGTCGTTGTCTTTGGTGATGGTGGTCTTGAGATGCGTCGCCGCATCGCAAGCGTCGCGTTCGATCAGCTCGCGCAGCATGGTGCGGCCAAGTCCGAGGCCACGCGCCTTGGGGCTGACCGCCACTTGCCAGACGAAAAGCTCATCGCGCGCGGGAATCATGTGTCCTGATATCCAGCCAACGATCTCGCCATCCATTTCGGCGACGACACAGGTGTCGCGGAAATGGTCGGCCTGAACCAGATTGCAGTACATCGAATTTTCGTCGAGCGGCTTGCAGGCTTTTACCAGCGCCCAGATGTCGGCCCCATCCGTCGTATCGGGTTTGCGCAGATGCGGCATCTGCGTTGCGGAGTTTTCGATATCTTTCGGCATGGGTCTAACCTCTCGTTTATTAGCTAAGCTAAGTAGTGCGCGATGGTTAGAACGTCAACCCGAACCCCAAAATACCCAAATAGGCGGCGCTCCACAGTCAGAATTCATGCAAAATGCCTGTGGCGAATGCTTTTTGCCTCATGGGCAAGGTGAGTCACTACTTCGACAGTGCTAATCATTTCAATTGAATTGTTAGGCGTAAGGGGTTCACACGCGGCGTGAGCCGCACCTGCTCTGGGCAAGTAAACACCTGCCATAGGATCGGAAGGGGGTCGCGCAGTCGCGTCGATGGTGAAATGTCATGCGTGATCTTAGCCGCTGCGGGCATGCTTTATTCTTGGCACGTGCGCCCGCATGACCGGCGGTCATTCAGCGCTTTGCCACATTTATTGTCGCCCTATTGCCGCAGATCACCGGCATCCAGCACTGGCGCGGCGTCAAGCTCTTCAGCATCCAACATCGTGGCGACGCGCTCCAGTGATGCAAGCAGCATTGCCTGTTCCCACTGCTCCATTTCCTTGAAGCGGCGCACATAGCGTTGTTGCAGCGGGTCCGGCGCATTTTCAATCGTGCGGCGGCCATGTTCGGTAATGATGATATTGGTTTGCCGGCGATCGGCTTGCGATTTTTCACGCATGACCATCCCTTGCGCCACCAGCTTGTCGACAAGGGCCGTGATTGTGGCCTGGCTCACCCGCATCCGGGTGGAGATTGCCTTGCCTGTGGTCTGACCCGTTTCGGCCACAACTTGCAGCACGCGGAACTGGACCGCAGTCAAGCCTGCCGACTGCGCCAACTCCCGCCCGAACATCTCGGTCGTGCGCAGAATGCGGCGCAGAGCGACAAGGCTGCTGTCAATTCGATCCATGGAGGCCATCCTTGTGGTGTATCAATAATATTTGGCAGGATTACCACCATGCATCAAGCAAATTCACCAGAATAAGTTTCGTTTTGCTAATTACTAAATGGCTGCCCTTGGCGTAACTGACGCGCATCAAGCACTATTTTCGCGGGAATTGAGGCTTTTTGGCATTTGCAATACTTTGATCATCAAAGCAAATGTGGGCGACGGGGTCATCAGGGTGTGCCCGTCTCGTTGTTGTCCTTTGCGCCGCAGCTTTGTTTATCTGGCACGCGCAAACAGCCACCCCGTCAATTGACGAACGGTTTTGATGTGTCGCCGATGTGGTGGAGCGGGGCAGAATCCAAACCATTTGCGAAATGCGCGCCTAGGTTTTCACGCACAGGACAGCAAACTGGTCGTGATGGCGGCCGAAACGCGAATTGGGCGGTGTGGCGCTGCTGAATGGTGGGCGCTTGCGCCAAAAGCGCTCCGGCCGCCGCGCGCTCGGGCGGCCGGAACATGTATTGCAAAACCGGATCAGCGGCTGGCGACTTCGGCCAACCGTTGGCCATAGGCGCGCGCGGTATCCAGATCGCCGCCTGTCGGATACTCCTCGGGGGAGCTGTCAGAGGGGGCAATCGCCAGAAGGCCGGAATACCCGCCCGTCCAGTTCAGCTTTTCCGGGCCGTCGGCCTTGGTGTTCGCTGGCATCAAGCCAACGCCGCACCAGAGCTGACCATGTTGCTGAGACAATGTAATGAACTGCTGGATGGTCGAAAACTTGTCGCCATTGACTGTGGCCGAGGTGGTAAAACCGCCGCCGATCTTGTCCTTCCAGTTTTGCGTAAACCAAGGCTTCGAGCTGGCATCGGCGAACTTTTTGAACTGCCATGCGGGGCCGCCCATATAGGTCGGGCTGCCATAGACGATGGCATCGGCCGCATCGAGCGCCGCCCATGCTGCCTCGTTCAGCTCTCCGTCTTCGGACAGTTTCAGCAATTCGACCTCGGTGCCCTCGACACCCTTGGCCCCTTCGGCAACGGCCTTGGCTTGCACTTCTGTGTGGCCATATCCGCTGTAATAGACAATCGCGACTTTCGTCATGGTTCGGTACACCTTTTGCTTGAATTCTAATGGCTCCGACCTAGGAAGGTTGGCTCCCGAATGAAAGCGGATTGTGTTTTCGAACCAAAGCCGCAGCCGGTTGCTCCGACTGTAGAGGATTTTCAGAATTTCCAGTAAGTAATTGTAATATAATAAAAATATAGATACGTTAGGCGTTCACTCAAGGGCCTGTGAGCGCAGCCGCACAACCATTGTGCGCCGAGTGCGTCATAGGTTGCGCGGTTTTTCATCGGCGGCCAGATCCCTGACGTCTGCCGGTCGACCTTGCGAAGGGTCCATAGCGGCGATCCGTGAAGCGGACTGAAGTGAAATCACGCGATCACATGTTGCAACGATCACCTCTGTTGCGCGGCACAAGCCACCCACCGCGCGATATGCTGGTGGGTGGCTCGGTCAACCGTCGCATCTTCTCTTGCTTTGGCAGCTCAGAGGCTTTGTGCCAAACGCACGCCTTCATCAATGGCGCGCAACGCGTCGAGTTCCGCAGCCTCCTTTGCGCCGCCAATCATGGTGACGGTGGCCCCGCGGGCTATGAGATCCTCTGCCAAAGCGCGCTCCGGCTCCTGACCGGTGCAAAGCACGATGGTGTCTGCGGCGATGGTCTTTGGCGCGCCATCTACCATGATATGCAGGCCCGCGTCATCGATCCGGTCATAGACCACGCCGCCCAAGGCTTCGACCCCGTGTTTGCGCAGCGCGTTGCGCAAGATCCACCCCGTCGAAACGCCAAGCCCCGTTCCCGGTTTTGAGGCCTTGCGCTGAAGCATGACAACCTTGCGGCGCGATGGCTTCGGCGCCAACGGATCACCCGCAAGCGCACCCGATGTCGCAAATTTCGGGTCCACGCCCCAGGTATCACAGAACGCGTCGGTGTTATGAGCTTCGGCCGGTTCGGTCACAAGGAATTCGGCCACGTCATGGCCAATGCCCCCTGCCCCCATCACCGCGACGGTTTCGCCTGCGGCGCGGGCGCCGGAGAGGATCTCGGCGTAGGTCGCGACGCTGGGATGGTCGACGCCCAGCAGATCGGGAATACGCGGCGTGACTCCGGTGGAAATAACCACATGGTCAAAACCGTTGAGATCGTCCAATTCGGCGCGCTGTCCAAGGCGCAGTTTGACACCATGCTTTTGCAACTGGCCGCTGTAATAGCGCAGGGTCTCGTTAAACTCGTCCTTGCCCGGTGCCGCTTGCGCCAGGTTCAACTGACCGCCCAGCTTGTCTTGCGCCTCGAACAGGGTAACGTCGTGCCCCAGTCTTGCGGCCTCGGATGCCGTGGCCATGCCTGCGGCGCCGCCGCCGACAACGGCCACCTTCTTGGGTGATTCGGTTGGTGTGTCGCGAAATTCGGTTTCGCGTCCGGCGCGTGGGTTGACCAGACAGCCGACCGGCCGGTCCGAGAAGATGAAATCCAAACAGGCTTGGTTGCAGGCGATACAGGTGTTGATCTCGTCGGCGTGGCCTTCGCGCGCTTTTTTGACGAAATGCGGGTCGGCCAAAAAGGGACGCGCCATCGAGATCATATCCGCCTCGCCAGAGGTCAGAATGTCTTCGGCAAGCTCGGGGGTGTTGATTCGGTTGGAGGCGACCACCGGAATTGAGACCGCCGCTTTTACGTTTGCCGCCGCCTTGCGCCATGCGCCGCGCGGAACCGGATAGGCAATGGTCGGCACGCGCGCCTCGTGCCACCCGATACCGGTGTTGAGGATATCCGCGCCTGCGGCCTCGATCTTGCGCGCCAAGTCGGCGATTTCATCAGCGGGCGCACCGCCCTCGACCAGATCGGCGGCCGAAATCCGGTAAATAACAAGGAAACCGGGCCCGCAACGTTCGCGCACCGCGCGCACGATTTCGACCGGAAAGCGGTGGCGATTCTCGGCGCTGCCACCCCATTCGTCTTCGCGTTTGTTGGTGTGGGGGACGGTGAATTCGTTAATCAGATAGCCCTCGGAGCCCATGATTTCGACGCCATCGAATCCTGCGGCCTGTGCATTGGCGGCCGATTTGGCGAAATCCTCGATGGTGCGGCGAATATCGGCATCGGTCATTTCACGCGGAACATAGCGGTTGATCGGCGCGCGAATCGGGCTGGGGGCGACGCAGCCTTCGATCTTTGCATAGCGTCCAGCATGAAGAAGCTGTGCGCAAAGCAGGCTGCCTTCGGCTTGGACCGCTTCGCAGATCGGGCGCAGGTTTTCCGCCTCCTTTGGATCGTCGACCCGCGGGCCTTCGGGGTCGAATATCCCTTCGGCATTGGGCGAAAATCCGCCCGTGACCAGAATCGCCGCCTCGCCCCGTGCCCGTTCGGCATAAAAGGCGATCTGTTTGGCAATACCATCAGGTTCGGTTTCCAACCGGGTGTGCATCGACCCCATAATAACGCGATTGCGCAACATATGTTGACCCGCACGGATCGGTGACAGCATGGTGTCGAAGTTGTCTTTCTGCGAATTTTTCATTTTGGTCCTCCTCCTCAAAACATCTCTTGAAGTGTATTCTAACATTTGTTAGATTTTAGGGAAGAAGATATTTTTCGGTCATGGGGAGGAGCACCGATGCAATTCCAAGCAACAGAAGATCAAAAGGCGTTTCGCGAGACAGCGAAACGATTCGCAACAGAGAAGCTGGCGTCGAGCTATTTGGAGCGCGCAAGCGGCCACACATTCGATCGCGCGCTGATCAAGGAGATGGGCGCACTGGGTCTCATCGGGGCAGATTTGCCCGAAGAGTTCGGCGGGATGGGGCAAAGCTCTGTCACCTCGGGGCTGATTGTCGAAGAGATCGCTTATGCCGATTTCAACGCCAGCTACGTGCAGCTTTTGGGCTCGCTCATGGGCGGCATGGTCGCCAAACACGCGTCCAAAGAGATTGCGATGGAATGGGTGCCCAAGGTTGTGTCCGGCGAGGCCGTGATTGGTTTGGGCCTGACCGAACCGCGTGGCGGGTCGGATGCGGCGAACCTGATTTTGAAAGCCGAAAAATCCGGCAACGGTTGGGTTCTGAACGGCGAGAAAACGTCCATGAGCTTTGCCAGCCAAGCCGATGCGGCGGTGGTTTTTGCCCGCACCGGCGACCCGGACGGCGGCGCACGCGGCGTCAGCGCCTTTTTTGTCGACCTGAACCAAGAGGGCATCAAGCGCACCCATTTCGACGACATCGGCACCAAGCCTGTCGGACGCGGGTCTGTGTTCTTTGACGATGTCTTCGTGCCGGCTGAAAATATGATGGCCGAACAGGACCGCGCCTTTGGCACGATCATGGCGGGCTTCGATTATTCCCGCGCGTTGATCGGGCTGGAATGCTTGGGCGCGGCGCAAGCGTCGGTAGATGAAACTTGGGCCTATGTTCAGGAACGCGAGGCGTTCGGCGCCCCCATCGTGCAATACCAAGGCGTCAGCTTCCCGCTGGCCGAGGCGGAAACGCAACTGACCATGATGCGTCAGCTTTGCTATTACACGCTGGATCTGCGTGATCGCGGCATGCCGCACACGTCACAAGCGGCGATGTGCAAATGGTATTTGCCCAAAACCGCCTGCGAGATCCTGCACCAATGCCTGATCCTGCACGGGCACTATGGCTATACCACTGATTTGCCGCATCATCAGCGTTACAACGACGTTCTTGGCCTGCAAATCGGCGACGGCACCGCACAGATCCAGAAACTTGTGATCGCGCGTGAAAAAGTCGGCCGGATGGCGCTGCAATACGACAAAAAGGCGAAGGGAGCATCGAAATGAGCGACCCCGTAGTCGCCAGCATCGAAGGTGCCACCGGCATCATTGATCTGGCCCGCCCTGAGAAATTCAATTGCCTGTCACTTGACGTGCATGAACGCATCACTGCCGCGCGTGCGGAATTCGAGGCAAACCCGGACATCCGGGCGATCCTCATCCGTGCGCAGGGCAAGCATTTTTGCACCGGTGCCGATTTGACGGAAGTGAAAGGTAAATTGAACGATCCCGCCGCGCTGGATCATTTCATTGCTTTTGGCATGGAAAACCTGCGTGCGCTCGAAACCTCCTCCCTCCCTGTCGTCGTGGCCGTGCAGGGTTTGTGTCTGGCCGGTGGGATCGAACTTATGTTGGCATGCGATGTGTGCTTCGCTGCCGAAAGCGCCCAGTTTGGCGATCAACACGCGCAATTCGGTTTGATCCCCGGTTGGGGCGGATCGCAACGGCTCACCCGGTTGATGGGTCAGCGCCGCGCGCTTGATCTGATGTTCTCGGCGCGCTGGCTCGAGGCGGGAGAGGCCAAAGAGGCCGGTCTGGTCAATTACATCGTGCCGGATGCGGATTTGCACGAGGCCGCGCTGGAATATTGCCAGAAGATCGCGACCCGCTCGCGTCCCGGTATCGCCGAGATGAAGCGTTTGGCGCGCGAAGGTGCCGATCTTGGCATCGATCAGCAAATGCGGCTTGAGCGCGACGCAGCTGTGCGCGCTTTGCCGAGTGATGACGTCGCCGAAGGCCTTAATGCTTTCGAAAACCGGCGCAAACCTGAATTCAAGGGCTAAGGAAGAACCATGGATTTTACTCTGAACGACGAACAACGTCAGATCTACGAATACGGCGGCCAGCTGGCCCAGCAATACGACAACACCTATTGGCTCGAGCACGCCCGCAAGCATGAATTCCCGCACGACATGTTCAAACAGATTGCCGATGACGGCTTCTTGGGGATCATGGTGCCGGAAGAATACGGCGGCGCCGGCCTTGGCATGACCGAAATGGCGTTGTTCATGGAAGGCACCGCCAACCATGGTATTCCGCTTTTGATGATGGTGGTCGGACCGACCATGTCGCTGGCTCACCTCGCCAGCCACGGCACCGAATTCCACAAGAAAGAGCTGCTGCCGGCGGCCTGCCGCGGTGACATCCAGTTCTGTTTCGCGATCACCGAACCCGGTGCCGGATCCAACACCATGAAGGCCACGACACTGGCCAAGCGCAATGGCAACCGGTTCACGCTGTCGGGCGAAAAAACCTTTATCACCGGTGCCGAAGTGGCGGATTACTGCCTCGTCGTGGCGCGGACCAAACCCCACAATGAAGTCGACCGTAAGACCGACGGCTTTACCCTCTTTGCGGTCGACCTGAAGAAAAAAGGCGTCGACAAGCAGCGGGTTAAGATCTCGATCCCGCTGCCCGAGGAACAGTGGACATTGTTCTTTGATGACGTGGATCTGGGCCCCGAAGATGTGGTCGGCGAAGTGGACGAAGGCTTCTCGATCCTGTTCGACAGCCTCAACCCCGAGCGCATCATCCTCTCCGCACTGTGCTGCGGCATCGGCCGGTTCGCGCTGAACAAAGGCGTGGCTTATGCCTCCGAGCGCAACGTATTCGGTCAACCGATCGGCGCGCACCAAGGCGTGCAACACCCGATGGCCAAAGCGCACACAGCGGTCGAAATGGCCAGCCTGATGACCCGTCGCGCGGCATGGGAGTTTGACAACAAACTGCCTGCTGGTGCTTCGTCGAACATGGCAAAATATGCCGCCGCCGAAGCCGGGATCGAGGCCGTAGATGCCGCGCTACAGGCGCATGGCGGATCGGGCTTTACCGAGGATACAGGGCTTTACGAGATGTACCCGCTGGTGCGTTTGCTGCGCACGGCGCCGGTCAACCGCGAGCTGTGCCTCAGCTTCATTGGTGAAAAGGTCATGGGTCTGCCGCGATCTTATTGATCGCGCAGCCCGGAACGGAGGACGATATGCAATTTGGAATGCGCTTCCGGCGGCAGGATGCCGCCGACAAGGTAAATGATCGTTTCTGGCACGAGATCGAGGGCATGCCTCTCGATAAAGTGCGCCAGATTCAGGAAGAGCGGCTTCGCGATCAAATGGCCTATCTCAAGGCAAACTCGACCTTCTATCAGGAGAAGTTCGCCGAGGCGGGCGTGGATTTTGATGATATCCGCACCATCGAAGATCTGCAAAAGCTGCCTTATACCTATAAAACTGAGATCCGCGAAAGCCTTGCGGCGGAGCCGCCCTTTGGCAAGCATCGGGCCGCACCGATGGCGGACATCGTCCAGATGCAAGCCTCGTCCGGCACAACCGGCAGCCCGTCTTACGTGGCAATGACCGAAGCTGATTGCGAAATGTGGCACGAGATGACCGCGCGTTGTTTCTTTGCCAATGGCGTGCGTCCGGGCGATATGGTGCTGCATGCCTTTGCACTGGCCAAAGGTTTTGTTGGCGGCATTCCGGTGATGCAAGGTTTGCAATACATGGGTGCAGTCGATGTGCCGGTGGGCGCCGATGGCGGGGCCGAACGGCTCTTGCGCGCCTGTGCCGACACGCGCCCGCGCTGCATTGTCGGCGCGCCGAATTTCGTTCTGCATCTGGCCGAAAAAGCGCCTGAGGTGCTTGGCTGCAAGGCCAGCGAATTGGGCGTCGAACATGTGATCGTCGGCGGCGAACCCGGCGGCGGCATTCCTGCCATCCGTGCCAAAATCGAAGAGGCTTGGGGCGCGAAATGCTGTGAAATGCTAGGCGGCACCGATCTCGGCGTGACCTATTGGGCCGAATGCGACGCGCAATCGGGCATGCATATGGTCAACATGGACTATATTATCACTGAATTGCTTGACCCTGAAAGCGGCAAAATCATTCCGTGGGAAAAGGGCGCCGAAGGCGAAATGATCTACACCGCGCTTGGCCGTCAGGCCAGCCCTGTGGTGCGGTTCCGGTCCGGCGATTATATCGAAGTGATCGACACCGAATGCACCTGCGGGCGCACCGGGCCCAAGATCCGCTGCACCGGCCGGACCGACGACATGCTGATTGTGCGCGGGGCCAATGTGTTCCCTTCGGCGGTCAACAGCGTGGTCACCGAAATGGTGCCGGACACCAATGGCGTCATGCGCATCGTGGCCGATTTCACCGGCCACACCACGCAGGGCGCGCTGACGGTGATTGTTGAACGCGGGCCCGACCGTGACCCCGCAGATGACGCGGCCCTCAAGAAAAAGATCGAACAGCGCCTGCGCGACGCTCTTGTCTTCAAGGCCGATGTTCATCTGGTGGCCCCTGACACCTTTGAAAAACCCGGCGCCGCCAAGGTCGCCTTTGTTCTGAGAGAATATCCAGATCTGCCATGACAAAAATGAAATCCCTCCTCGACACCGGGTCTGATGACTTCCGGGAAAACGATGCGCAGTATCGCGCCAAAGTTGACGATCTGCATGCGCTTCGGCGGACGCAGCGCGTCGGCGGCCCCGAAAAGGCGCGCGAACGGCACGAATCCAAAGGCAAGATCCTGCCGCGCGAGCGCATCGAGCGCTTGATCGATCCGGGCACGCCGTTTTTGGAACTCGGCGAACTGGCCGGGTTGAATATGCACAAGGGCGTTCCGCCCGGCGCCGGCATCATCACCGGCATTGGTGTGATCGAAGGCCGTCAGTGCATGATCATCGCCAATGATGCCACCGTAAAGGGCGGCACCTATTTCGGGATCACCTGCCGCAAACACGTGCGCGCGCAGAAAGTCGCGTGGAAAAACCGCCTGCCTGTCATCACGCTGGTGGATTCCGGCGGCGCTTTCCTACCCGACCAAGCCAATCTGTTCCCTGATGAGGGTCAATTCGGTTCGATCTTCCACCAACAGATCGGTATGTCTGGCGACGGCATTCCGCAGATCGCTGTGGTTATGGGCCCCTGCACCGCAGGCGGCGCCTATATTCCCGCGCTCTGCGACGAAGTCGTGATCGTGCGCGGTCAGGGCTTTATGTATCTGGGCGGGCCGGAATTGACCTTTGCCGCAACCGGCGAAAAGGTCGAAGCCGAAGAGTTGGGTGGCGGCAAAATGCACTCCTCCGTTTCCGGTGTGACCGACCATTTGGCCGAAGATGATGCGCACGCATTGGCCATCACCCGCGATATTGTGCGTCACTTGGGCGAGAAGCCCGTGCCCCGCAAAACACCCGCCGAACCGCGTCCGCCGGCCTACCCGACCGAGGAAATTTACGGCATCATCAGCCGCGACCCCAAGGTGCCGACTGACAACCGCGAGATCATCGCACGTCTGGTCGATGACAGTGATTTCCACGAGTTTAAACCGCTCTATGGTGACACCATCATGACCGGATGGGGCCGTATCCATGGCCACGAAGTCGGCATTATCGCCAACACCGGTGTGCTCTTTGTCGAGGCCGCGTTGAAGGCCACGCATTTCATCAATCTTTGTGTCCAGCGCGATATTCCGCTGCTGTTCCTGGCCGATGTGAACGGCTTTATGGTGGGCCGCGAGGTCGAACAGATGGGCATCGCCAAAGCAGGTGCCAAGATGATCACCGCCATGTCCTCGGCACGGGTGCCGAAGTTCACCATCATCACCGGCGGCTCCTACGGGGCCGGTTATCTGGCGATGCTGGGCCGTCCGTTCCAACCGGACGCGATGTTCGCGTGGCCCACGGGCCGCTCCGCGATCATGGGCCCCGAGCAAGCGGCCAGCGTTCTGGCGCAGGTGCGCGCCCAGATCAACGAACGCGAAGGCAAAACCTGGACCCCAGAGGAAGAGGAAGCCTTTAAGGCCCCGATCCGCAAGGAATACGAAGAATTTCAAGGGGCCTATAATTTCGCATCGAACCTCTGGATCGACAGCGTGATTGAACCGTGTGAAACCCGCAACGTCATGGCGCTTATGCTGGATGTGACGTCGCGCAGAGCCAAGGTCGAAACCAATTTCGGCGTGTTTAGGATGTGAGGAGCGATCCATGAAAATCAAAACGCTTCTAATCGCCAATCGCGGCGAAATTGCCTGCCGGATCGCGCGCACCGCGCGGGCCAGCGGTATCACCCCTGTTGGCGTGCATTCCGATGCCGATGCCAATGCCCTTCATGTCCGCGAAATCGGGCATTCCGTTTGCATCGGGGCCGGACCGGCCTCCGAAAGCTACCTGAAGATCGACGCGGTGATTGCCGCTGCAAAGTCGGTCGGCGCGGATGCGATCCATCCCGGGTATGGCTTTTTGGCCGAGAACTCCGATTTTGCCCGTGCAGTCGAAGCCGCCGGTATGGTCTTTATGGGGCCAACGCCGGACACGCTTGAACGGTTCGGCGATAAGGCCAGCGCCAAAGAGGCCGCCGTGGCCGCCAGCGTTCCGGTTATTTCGGGCGCCGAAGGCGCGCGGTCTGATCCACAAGAGATCGCCGACGAGGTGCGCGCGATGGGCTTGCCCGTCTTGCTCAAGGCCGTCGGTGGCGGTGGTGGACGCGGTCAGCGTCTGGTGACCGACGAAACCACCCTGGTGGAAGACATCGAAGGCGCGCTGCGCGAGGCAAAGTCGACCTTCGGCTCCGAAGGGCTTTTGCTGGAACGGTTCCTGCCCGAAGCGCGCCATGTCGAAGTGCAAATCGCGGGCGACGGCAAGGGGCATGTGGTGCACCTGTTTGAACGCGATTGCACGCTGCAGCGCCGTCACCAAAAGGTCATCGAGGAAGCGCCGGCTTGGGGCTTGCCCCGCACGCTTTTGGACAAGATCGCGCAGGACGCGGTCCGTCTGGGCGAAACGCTTGACTATCGCGGCCTTGGCACGGTGGAATTTCTGGTCGCGGGGGAAGAATATTTCTTCCTCGAAGTGAACCCCCGTATTCAGGTGGAACACCCCGTGACCGAAGCGATCACCGGCTTGGATCTGGTTGCGCTGCACCTGCGGATTGCCGAAGGCGCGGGCCTTGGCTTGGTACAGGATGACCTCAAGATCAACGGCCACGCGGTCGAGGCACGGCTTTATGCCGAAGATCCGGCGATGCAATTCGCCCCCTCGACAGGCACATTGACCACGCTGAGCCTACCCGAGGGTTTGCGTATCGACAGTGGTGTCGAAGAGGGCGACGCAGTGACGCCGTTTTACGATCCGATGATCGCCAAACTGGTGGTGCATGCCGCCGACCGCGAAACCGCATTGGCGCGGCTGGCGACAGCCTTGGACCATGTCGCGGTCGAAGGGGTGCAAACCAACCGGGCTTTCTTGACAGCTCTGGCGCGCAATCCCGAATTTGAACAGATGCAGGTGCATACGCGCTGGATCGACGGCAGGCTCGATGAGCTTACGCAGGCACATACCCTGTCCCGTCCTGCGCTTTGGAAAGCCGCCGCGGCCATTCTTTTCGTGGCCGCATCGCGGAGCGACGCAAGCACCAATCCATGGACCAACCGCGATACCTTTACCGGATGGCGGCTTGGCCTTGGCGGTGATGCGATGGAAGCAGGGCAGCATGTCACGCTGACCGATGCTGCCGACACCTCCGAGGAGTTCCGCGTCGGGCCGATCAAAGCTGTGGATACTTACACCGTCCTGTCGGAAAACGGCGATGCTTTGACCTTGGCCATGCGTGAAATCACTTCGGGCCGGTGGCGCATCAGCGACGGCGATGACGTCTTCTTGATTGATGCGCGCTTGCATGCGGGCGTGATCGAAATGGACACGCCTGAGGGACGGCTTGTTTTCCGTCCTGCCGCGCCTTTGGACTTCGCCGGTGGCGATGCAGCTGGTGATCGCGCTGTGGCCTCGCCGCTCACCGGTATGATCGTCGAAATCAAGGTGGCCGATGGTCAAGACGTGACCGAAGGCGACGTGATCGCGGTGATGGAATCCATGAAACTTGAAATCTCGATCCGCGCGACCGCTGCGGGGATCGCCAGCAACATATCCGTCTCGAATGGGGACATGGTCGATCGCGGCCAAGTCATCGCCGAGATACTACCATCCGAGGAGTGATAAAATGAGCGATTTTCCAAAATTCGTCGAGTTCAGAGAAGAAGGCCCGCGTGAAGGCTTTCAAATCGAAAAAAAGATCTACCCGATCGAAGAGCGGATCGAATTGATCGACATGCTCAGCGAAACCGGATTGAAGCGCATTCAGGTCGGCAGCTTTGTCAGCCCGAAATATGTGCCGCAAATGGCAGATACCGGCGAGCTGTTTCAACGCATCAAACGCAAACCCGGCGTGAACTACACCTCGCTTTGGTTGAACGACAAAGGCTTCCGCAAGGCCCTGACCGCGCATGAGGTCGATATCGACCCGCGCCTGTTGTTCTACCCCTCCGAAGCCTTTGCGCAATCGAACAACAATTGTTCTTCGGCAGAGATGCGCGAAAAACAACGCGACTGGGTTCGGCTTTACAAAGAAGAAGGCTACACCGTTGATGCGGCCTATGTGATGACGGCCTTTGGGTGCAACTTCGAAGGCGCCATCCCGCAAGAACGCATTCTGGACGATTTCCGCTTTATCATTGAGCTTTGCAAAGATGAGCAAATTCCCCTGCCCATCCTTGTGATCGCCGATACGATGGGTTGGGGCAATCCCGAAGCCGTCAAGCGGATGGTCGGGGCGCTGCGCGACATGGCACCGGAGGCCCGCATCGGGATGCACATCCACGATACGCGTGGACTTGGTATTGCCAATCTTCATGCGGCTTTGTCGATGGGTGTGGACATGTTCGAAAGCTCTGTCGCCGGTCTTGGCGGCTGTCCGTTCGCTGGCCACGGCCATGCGCGTGCTGCGGGCAACGTCTGCACCGAAGATGCGGTTTTCCTGTGCCACGAGTTGGGCATTGAAACCGGCATCGATTTGGACAAACTGATAGCCGCCGCCGTCAAGGCGGAAGAGATCATTGCCGCGCCGCTTATGGGCCGCGTCATGCACACTGGCGGTCTCGACAAATACCGCAAAGCAAGCTGAGGGAGACGAAGATGACAAAGGCACTTGATGGAAAAGTAGTTCTGGTCACCGGAGCAGGTGGCGGAATCGGACGTGACATCGCCCTGATGGCAGCCTCCGAAGGCGCCGCTGTGGTGGTCAACGATTTGGGCGCGTCGCTGAAAGGCACCGGCCAGACCGAAAGCGCAGCGCAAAAGGTGGTTGAGGAAATCAAAGCCGCAGGCGGCGATGCGATTGCCGATGGCGGCAACGTCACCGATCCTGACGCCGCACGCGCTATGATCGAAGCCGGTGTGAAGGAATTCGGCCGCATCGACGCCGTGGTGAACAATGCCGGCATCCTGCGCGACGGGTTCTTCCACAAAATGACCTATGAAGATTTCGACGCAGTGGTGAAGGTCCATCTTTATGGCTCCTTCAACACCAGCCGTGCCGCCGCAGATTATTTCCGCGAGCAAGAGGGCGGCTCCTTGGTGCATATGACCTCGACCTCGGGGTTGATCGGCAACTTGGCGCAGGCGAACTATTCCGCTGCGAAACTGGGCATCGCCGCCTTCTCGAAATCTGTGGCGCTGGACCTTCAGCGTTGGAACGTGCGCTCGAACTGCATCGCGCCCTTCGCGTGGAGCCGGATGATCTCGTCGATCAAAACCGACACGGACGAGCAAAAAGCGCGGGTCGCAAAGATCAAAGAAATGACACCGGCCAAGGTGGCACCCATGGCCTGTTTCCTGATGAGCGACCGCGCAGCGGACGTGACGGGACAAATCTTTGCTGTGCGCAAGAACGAAATCTTTTTGTTCAACCAACCCCGTCCGGTGCGCTCCGTGCATTCCGGTGACGGTTGGACCGCAGATGAAATCGCCGAGCGCGCTATTCCTGCGCTCAAATCGCAATTCACACCGCTCGAAGTGTCGGCGGATGTCTTTTCATGGGATCCGGTCTAATGGGTAAGCGCAAAGAAAAAATCAGCTCCGATATCGCATGGAGCACCGCAGATAAGATCAGCGTGCGCGGGCTCGACCTGCCAAACGAAATCCTGGGTCACATGAACCTTGGTGATCTTGCCTTTTTGCAACTGACGGGCCGCAAGGCCACGCCAGAGGAAAGCCGCGTCTTCAACGCCATCGTGATCACCTTGGTCGAACACGGCATTACACCGTCCGCCATGGCCGCGCGCATGACCTATATGGGCGCGCCGGAATCGCTTCAGGCGGCTGTCGCGGCTGGCCTATGTGGTTTGGGCACGGTGTTTGTCGGCTCCATGGAAGGCGCATCGAAGATGCTCTATGAGGCGCTGCCACCAGAAAAACTGGGCACTGGCGCTGATTTGGATGCGATTGCCTTGGAAACAGTCGAGAAATTCCGCGCCAAAAAGACCATCGTGCCGGGGCTTGGCCATCCGGTGCACAAACCGGTCGATCCGCGCACTCCGCGCCTGTTCCAAATTGCGGCCGAGAACGGCAAGTCTGGTGAATACATCGAATTGATCCAGAAAATTCAGGCCGTGGCCGAAGAAAAGTCGGGCAAAATGCTGCCGATCAACGCCACCGGCGCGATTGGTGCTATTTGCTGTGAATTCGGCTTCCCTTGGAAAATCGTGCGCGGTTTCGGTGTCATGGCGCGGTCTATCGGGCTGGTCGGGCATATCCTTGAGGAAAGCGAGAACCCGATTTCCTATGAACTGTGGCAGCGTGCCGAGCAGGAAATCCTCGAAACCTCCGGCCCCGGAGCAACGTAAATCATGCAAACCTCTGCCCCAGAAAACCATACTGATCTGCGTGACGCGCTGCGCGCGCTTTGCGCGCAGTTTCCGCCGGAATACCACCGTAAATTCGGCGAGGATGAAACCTATCCCGAGGAGTTCGTTGATGCCTTGACCCGCGAGGGTTGGTTGGCCGCGATGATCCCCGAGGAATACGGCGGGTCGGGCCTTGGTCTGACCGAAGCATCGATCATCATGGAAGAGGTGAACCGTTGCGGTGGCAACGCCGGCCACTGCCACGGGCAGATGTACAACATGGGCACGCTTCTGCGGCACGGCTCGGACGCGCAAAAGCAGCAATACCTGCCGGGCATTGCCAGCGGTGAGTTGCGCCTGCAATCCATGGCCGTGACCGAACCCACCACTGGGACCGATACCACCAAGCTCAAGACCACAGCCGTCAAAAAGGGCGACCGCTATGTGATCAACGGCCAAAAGGTGTGGATCAGCCGTATCCAGCATTCGGATCTGATGATCCTGCTGGCGCGCACCACCCCGTTGAAGGATGTCAAAAAGAAATCTCAGGGTCTGTCGATCTTCATGGTCGATCTAAAGGATGCCATCGGCAACGGGATGGAGGTTCGCCCCATCGCCAACATGCCCGGCCACGAGACCAACGAAGTGTTTTTCGACAATCTCGAAATTCCGGCCGAGAACCTGATCGGGACCGAAGGGCGCGGTTTCTATCATATCCTTGACGGTTTGAACGCCGAACGGACATTGATCGCGGCGGAATGTATCGGCGACGGCTATTGGTTCGTGGACAAGGCCCGCGCCTATGCGGGCGAACGCATCGTTTTTGACCGTCCCATCGGGCAAAATCAGGGCGTTCAATTTCCCATCGCCAAGGCATTCGTGAATGTCGAGGCCGCCAATCTGATGCGGTTTGAAGCCTGTAAACGCTTTGATGCCGGTCAGGATTGCGGGGCGCAGGCGAACATGGCCAAACTGCTGGCCTCCGAGGCCAGTTGGGAAGCGGCCAATGCCTGTATTCAAACCCACGGCGGGTTCGGGTTTGCGCGCGAATATGATATCGAACGCAAATTCCGCGAGGCCCGTTTGTATCAGGTGGCACCGATTTCGACCAACCTGATCCTGTCCTATGTTGGCGAACATATTCTGGGGATGCCCCGCTCCTTCTAAGATATTCATGCGCGGGAATTGATCTCCATCATATGAAGGACTAATCGAATCCTCCACAATTGCTGCACAGCAATTGTGGAGGAAGATCGATATGAAACGACTTGAAGGAAAGATCGCACTCATCAGCGGTGCAGCCAAAGGCATGGGGGCCGCCGAGGCGCGGCTCTTTGCTAAAGAAGGCGCACAGGTCATTGTCGCCGATGTCGATGACGCGGGCGCAAGTGCCGTGGCCAAGGAGATCGAGGACGCGGGTGGCCGTGCAACTGCGGTCCACTTGGATGTTTCTGACGCCGCAAGCTGGCAAACGGCCATCGCGGAGGGAAACAAGGCCTTCGGCAACATCAACGTGTTGGTCAACAACGCCGGTATTTTGCTCATGAAGCCCGTTCAGGACACCACCGAAGACGACTGGGATAAGATTTTCTCGATCAATACCAAGGGCGTCTTTTTGGGCACCAAAGCGGTTTTAGAGAACATGAAGGCCGCAGGCGGCGGATCGATCGTCAATATCTCGTCGATCTACGGCTTGGTCGGCGCGCCCTCGGCGGCGGCATACCAAGCGACCAAAGGTGCGGTGCGATTGTTCACCAAATCGACAGCGGTGGATTACGCCGAATTCAACATCCGGGCGAATTCGATCCATCCGGGCGTGATACGCACCTCAATGACCGAAGACATTCTAGGCGATCCGCATGGCGAAAAGGCAATGCTTGGAACAACGGTTTTGCAGCGCGCAGGCCAACCGGAAGAGGTGGCTCGGGCGGTGTTGTTTCTGGCGTCGGATGATGCCTCCTTTATGACCGGCTCGGAAATGGTGGTCGATGGCGGCTATACCGCGCAATAGATCCGGCGCCCTCGGTAGAGCTGGTATAACCATAGGGTCAAGACAGTCCGGCGGGCGCAATCGCTATTGATTACAGCGTTGCCGAACCGCTGTCTTGATGCCCTCGCGCGTGATCAGCATGTTGCGATGCACGGGGATGCAGGGTCCGAAAACGGCTGCGATGGTATAAGGGTGAATCACGCATACTCAACCGGCAACGCGCTTTGCAGTCAGAGGCGTCAGTCGGTGGCCTTTCGCGGTATCACTCCGCCCTCACCGGCGCCGCACCTACCCGACCTGCCACAGGAGATGACTTCGACAACCCAACCCTAACGCTCGGCCCTCTATCGTTGTTCGGTACTGCGCGCTGACATTCAATGCGCATCGCCTTCATTACGGCGACGCGTCTGACACTGAATCCTAGTCTGAGCTTGTCGCTCGTCGGCCGCTGCAAATGCACACTGCTCCTCAATCTTGCCGCAAGACCAGTGAAGACTCGACCGGACGATTTTCTTGCGCGACCTCGTCTCTGACACGACCTCTCAGGTTGCAACGTCTTGGCCTCTCAAGCCTTGATACAGACACGGCTTGGCGCTGGTACGGCACCGGATTTTTCTGATATTATTGTTATTAATCAATAGCTTAACTCATTTTTAAAATACGATAAGTCAACTGTTGATTTGCCTTTCTAACGTATGTTAGGTTTGTCTCGTGAGTGCTTGGCATGGTTGGCCGAGTGAACCTCTGAACAAAGAGGTGGGAGGAGAAATAATGGGAATACGCCCTTGCACCCGCGCTTGCGCGGTCGATGCCACTGTGTCTGAACGTACAATATGTCGCGGGAAAATCGGGGTCACGTCATGACGGCGGCGCCGCTCGCGGTTCGCAACGCAACATTGAAATTCGGCGGAGTGACGGCGCTTGACGATGTCAGCATCACCGTAAACGATGACGAGTTGCTTGCCATCATTGGCCCGAACGGGGCCGGAAAAACATCTCTATTGAACGTCACGGCAGGGTTCTACCGTCCGCAAAAGGGCTGTGTCGAGCTTTCCGGCAAAGACGTCACCGGTCGGCGTGTCGATCAAATCGCCCGGCACGGTTTGGCCCGCACCTTTCAAGGTACCCACCTTTTCGCCGGACAGACCGTGGTGGAAAACATCATGATCGGCCGACACATGTTGATGAAGTCGAATGTGATTCAGGCCTTTTTCCAATATGGCACGGTGATGCGCGAAGAATCGGAGCATCGCGAAGCGGCCGAGGAAATCATCGATTTTCTGGAAATCGAAGCGATACGAAACAGGCCAGTGGGCACATTGGGCTACGGGCTGCGCAAGCGGGTCGATCTGGGCCGTGCGCTGGCACAAGAACCATCGATCCTACTGATGGACGAACCGATGGCCGGTATGAATTCGGAAGAGAAGGAAGACCTGGCGCGCTTCATTCTCGATGTGCGCGAGGCGCGCAAGATTCCGGTGGTTTTGGTTGAACATGACATGGGCGTAGTGATGGATCTTGCCGACCGGATTGTGGTGCTGGATTTCGGGCGGGTGATCGCCGAAGGCACCCCCGAGGAGATCCAGAAAGATCCGGCCGTGATCAAAGCATATCTGGGGTAGCGGAATGGTCAAACAACGAACAGCAATGGTCTACACAGACCCCGCCGTCACGCAGAGCGAAACCCTGCCGCAAGTCCTGTTGGCCCGCGCAAAATTCACGCCCGACGCGCTTGCCGAACGCCACAAACGCCTTGGTATCTGGCGCGAATTCACGTGGAGTGACGTGCTTGAAAAGGTCCGTGCGCTGGCGCTCGGACTGGAGGCAAAAGGCCTGAAAGCCGGCGATTCTGTCATGTTAATTGGCGAGAATGAGCCCGAACATTTTTGGGCGGAATACGCCGTGCAGTCTTTGGGCGGGAAAATCCTGTCTGTCTATCCCGACCAAACCGCCGATGAAATTCTCTATCTGGCAGAAGATTCCCAGACCCGCGTATTTCTGGCGCAGGATCAGGAACAGGTCGATAAATGCATCGAAGTGGCCGACACATACAACGGTGCCATTGCGATTGTGTTTTGGGATGGATCGGGGCTTTGGAACTACGACCACCCGCTGTTGAATTCCTTCGACAGCATAAGCGATGCCGGTCGTCAGGTCCACGCCGCAGAGCCGTCGCGCTTTGAAGAACATGTCAAACGCGGCCGCGCCGAAGATATTGCCATGCTGTCCTACACCTCGGGGACCACTGGAAAACCCAAGGGTGTTATCATCAGCCATCGCTACCTGTTCGACAACAGCTCGCGGGTGATGGGGGCCATCGACATCGCGCCGGGCACCGAATACCTGACTTATATTTCACCCGCTTGGGTGACCGAACAAATTTTTGGCCTGTCCATCGGTTTGATCGCGCCCATGGTCGTGAACTTCCCCGAAGGGCCGGAAGAAGTGCTCGACAATATCCGCGAACTGGCGGTGGACGCATTGGTGTTCAGCCCGCGGCAGTGGGAAAATCTCGCCTCCATCGTGCAAGCGCGGATGCTCGGCGCCGGTAAGTTCCGCACCGCAATGTACAATTGGGGAATGAAGGTCGGCCGTGACGTGCATGTCGAACGGTTGGAAGGGCGCAGCCCGCGCCTTGCCGCGCGGCTGCAACTCCCCTTTGCCGAAGCGCTGGTCTTGCACCATCTGCGCGACAACCTTGGCCTCGGCAAGGCCAAGAATGCAATGAGCGGCGGCGCATTGATGGCGCCGGACGTTTTCCGGATGTTCCACGCAATGGGCGTCAAATTGCGCAACGTCTATGGCGCGACCGAGATCGGGCTTTTGACGGCGCATATGGGCAAGAGCTATCAGCTTGAGACAAGCGGCAGCTGGATGCAAACCAATACCACCTACGGCGATTTGTTGGAATACCGGGTGTCGCCAGAAGGCGAACTTCATGTACGCGGCGGATCTGGGTTCGGCGGATATCACGGCAAACCCGACAAGACCGCCGAGGCGCTGACCGAAGATGGTTGGTATGAAACCGGCGACGCCGTGTCGATGACTGACGATGGAGAGCTGTTGTTCTTTGATCGGGTCAAGGACATGCGCCGTTTGGCGAATGGCCACAGCTACCCGCCGCAGTTCATCGAAACGCGGCTGCGCTACAGTCCTTTCATCAAGGATCTGATGACCTTGGGCGACGAGGCCCGAGGGTTTGTCAGCGCCTTGATCAATATTGACATGGAAGTGCTCGGCCGTTGGGCCGAAGAGAACAAGATCAGCTTCTCGACCTATACTGACCTGTCGCAAAAGCCCGAGATTTTGGAGCTTATCAAAGGCGAAGTGGCGCGCATCAATGCGCTGTTGCCCGAAGGCTCCCGCGTGGCGCGGTTTGCGAATTTCCCGAAAGAACTCGACCCGGACGAAGGCGAGCTGACCCGCAGCCGGAAACTGCGGCGGGCCTTTTTGGAAGAGCGCTATGCCAAACTCGTCGACGCGATTTATGGCGGTGATGACATGACCGATCTGGAAATCGCCGTGACCTATCAAGATGGCCGTCAGGGCGTTCTCAAAGCCACGGTTCGGGTATCGGATGTCGAAAATGCATCAAAGGCTGCCACGCTGCAGTCGCAAACTTAAGGGAGGTCGGGGAAATTGGTTTATTTCATCAATGACATCATCACCGGGGCTTTGATCGGCCTGCTTTACGCATTGGTTGCGATGGGGTTCGTCGTTATCTACCGCGCCAGTAAGGTGTTTAATTTCGCACAGGGCGAACTTGTCATCATCGGCGGTTTCATCGTTTGGTTCACAACCATGCAGCTGGGCCTTAGCCTTTGGCTTTCGATCCCGCTCTCGCTGGTTCTGGCCGGTTTGGTCGGTTACGCGATTGAACGGATTTTCCTGACAAAGCTCATCGGTGAATCGGTGTTCTCGATGGTCATGGTCACGGTCGGTCTGCTGATTTTGTTGCGCGGGCTTGTGCTGTTGCTCTTTGGCCCTGCTGTGCGGCCCTTCCCGATCATCTTTCCGCTCAAGCCATTGTTCCTTGGGGATATGTTGATCCCGATGAACCTGCTGGCCGGGGGCATCATCACCATTGTCGCCGCTGTTGGCCTCTCGTGGTTCTTTAACCGGACACGATCCGGCCTTCGGATGACCGCCGTCGCGGAAGATCACGTTGTGGCCTCCTCGATGGGTATTTCCGTGAAGGGTTCGATTGCCTTCGCTTGGGTTCTCGGTGCGATCTTGTCCACCATTGGCGCCATGATCTTTCTCAGCGGCAAGTCGCTGACCTTTCTGGCCTCCGATATCGGGTTTGCGGCGCTGCCCGTGGCGCTTTTTGCCGGCTTGGAATCAATCGGCGGGCTCATTTTGGCGGGGGTGATCATCGGCGTCGCGCAAAGCCTGACCACCAACTACCTTGATCCGATGATCGGTGGCTCGCTGGGCAGTGTTGTGCCCTATATTATCATGCTCGCCATTTTGCTGATCCGGCCCACCGGCCTGTTCGGATGGCGCACAATCGAGCGGGTGTAAGCCATGGATCCTTCTGGAATTTTCCCCACAAGCTATCGCACCGACCGACGTGTTGTGCGCACACGCTGGCAGGCCATCGCCCTTGCTGTGTTCATGGGTCTCCTGCTAGCGGCACCCTATCTTGCCAGCGGGCGTATCATCGCCGTGCTGAACATGATGTTGATCAGCGCCGTCATCGCCGTCGGGCTGCAGATCTGCACCGGCTACGCCGGCCAGATCAACCTTGGCCAAGCCGCCTTCATGGGGGTTGGGGCTTATACCGCCTCGATATTGGCCTCGAAAACCGGCATGTCGTTTCTGTTGACGATCCCCTTGGCGGGGTTTGCGGCGGCGCTGTTCGGATTTTTATTTGGCCTGACAGCGGCACGGATCAAGGGGTTTTATCTCGCGCTCACCACCATTGCCGCGCAGTTCCTGTTTCACTTTGCGGTTCTGAACCTGCCATCGTCATGGATGGGCGGATCAAACGGGATCACCGTGCCGCCTGCTGAACTTTTCGGATTTCGCATTGTTGGCGAAACCTCACAGTTCTACATGAACCTTGCGGTTGCTACGATCATGATCGCGGGTGCATTTGGCATCATCCGATCCCGCTTTGGCCGCGCCTTTGTGGCGGTCCGAGACGATGACGTCGCCGCCGGTATCATGGGCATCAACGTCGCGGCAACCAAGGCAAATGCCTTCTTGATCGGTGCCTTCTACGCCGGGGTTGGCGGGGCGCTTTGGGCCTATTTGATCCGTTTTGTCGGGGTCGATCAGTTCACCTTGTTCAACTCAATCTTCTTTATCGCGATGATCATCGTCGGCGGCATGGGGTCCATTGTCGGCGCTTTGGTCGGTGTGTTCGTCATCCGCGTCATTCAGGAAGTTATCGCAACGGTCGGCCCCAATATCGCCGACTCGGTCTCCTTTCTGGGTGGAGACATCGTTTTCGCCGGTATGAATGTCATTCTCGGCGGCGTGATCGCAGGGGTCATGATCGTTGAGCCAAAGGGGCTGATGCACCGCTGGAATATCCTGAAATCGTCTTACCGTATCTGGCCGTTCCCCTATTGATAGGAACAACGGCTTTCAACCTGGGAGGAAGAATAATGAGCTACAAAATGAAACCGGGGCTTCGCGGCCTGTTAGCAGCGGGTGCTGTCGCCCTAACGGCAACGATGCCGATGAAAGCGCAAGCAGAAGAAACGTATAACCTTGCTCTGCTCTCGGACTTTTCCGGCCCCTATGCCGATATCATGCCAATCTGGACCGCAAGCCGGGAAGCCGTTTTAAACTGGTGGAACGCGACCAGTGGCAAAGAGCTTGGCGTCAAGCTGAACTATAAGAACTACGAAACCCGTTATGACGCGGCCCAGGTCGCGAGCCTTTGGCCAGGGATCAAATCGGAACTTGATCCGATTGCGGTCCTCGGCCTTGGCGGGCCGGATGTTGCCGCCCTGTCCGAGCGCCTGCCGGAAGACAAGATCCCGATGTTCATGGCCACAGCCGCCTACGGTTATGCGTGGCAACCGGATTCTTGGATCTTCAACCCGCGTCCGACCTATTCACATGAAAGCGCCGCCTTCTTGGCATGGATGAAAGAGCAGCGCGGCGGAGACGCACCGCTCAAGGCCGCAATCATGGCCTCCGAGGCGTCGCCTGCCTATGTCGATATGGCAAAGGGTCTGGAACTTTACGCCGAGGAAAATCCCGAAGAGCTTGAGCTGGTCGAGGTCATCTATACCGAAGTGCAGCCGACTGATCTGACGGCGCAAATGCGCCGTGTCGCACGCGCCGGTGCCGAGGCGCTGATCATCCAGACCAACACTTCGATCGTGGTTGCGGCGAAACGCGGGTTGCAGGCCAATGGCGCGGACATCCCGATCTTGATGAGTTCTCACAACGGGCTGCCGGCCTCCGGCGGCGCACTTGGCGGGCTTGACCAACTTGAAGGCGATTTTGAGACCTACGGGATGGCGGTTGCGGCCGACGAAGATACGCCCGCGCGGCAATTCTATGAGAAACTGGTCGCCGAATATGGTCTCGAAGCGCCTTGGAACGTTGTGACCGCTATGGGGATGTCGCAAGGTCTCTATGCTGCGGCCGTAATCGGGCACGCGATTGAGGAAAACGGGGCCGAGGGTCTGACCGGCGAGATGGTGCGCGAAGCGCTCTTTGCCCAACCGATCACCACCGAAGAAACCCGCGGGTTCCTGCCGACCTTGACCTTCACTCCCGAAGCGCCCTTCCCTTTGAAAGGTCTTCAAGTGAACGTGGGCACCGTCAAAGATGGCAAAATCGTCATCGAAGCCACCGGCGTGGACGTTCCTAACGTTCGCAAATGGTAAATCAAACCCGGGCGCCGCAATCGCGGCGCCCGTCCTGATCCTTAGCACCGGGCACAATGACCATGCTGGAACTCAACAACGTAGAAGTGACCTATTCCGACGTCATCCTCGCGCTCAAGGGCGTATCGATGAACGTCAAGGAAGGTCAATGTGTTGCCCTTCTGGGCGGCAACGGCGCGGGAAAAAGCACGACGCTCAAGGCTATTTCCGGAACGCTCAAATCCGAAGACGGCACCGTTTCGGCGGGCTCCATCATTCTGGACGGCACGCCTGTTCAAAACATGGAAGCCTCGAATGTGGTGAAAAACGGTCTGGTTCATGTGATGGAAGGGCGGCGCGTGTTGCGTCACCTCACCTCAGAGCAGAACCTGATCGTCGGCGGGCATATGGTGCCCAACGCCGCCGAGTTGAAAAAGCGGCTGGATCACGTTTACACGCTGATGCCGCGCCTTGCGGATCTGCGCAACCGCACATCGGGCTTCATGTCCGGCGGTGAACAGCAATTGCTGTTGATCGGCCGGGCCATGATGGCAAAACCGAAAATCATCGCGATTGATGAGCCGTCGCTGGGGTTGGCCCCGATGATGATCCGCGATGTGTATGAGGTGCTCAAGCAACTCAAATCCGAAGGCACGACGTTCTTCTTGGTCGAGCAGAACAGCGCCGCAGCGCTGTCGATCGCCGACTATGCCTATGTCATGGAGAACGGGCGTATCGTGATGGACGGACCGGCGGACAAGCTCGCCAATAACGAAGACATCAAAGAATTTTATCTCGGGGTCACCGCCTCTGGTGAACGCAAAAGCTACCGCGAGATCAAACACTATCGGCGCCGCAAAAGGTGGCTTGGATAAAAGGTAAATATCATGAGTGAACTGCTCGACATAAAAGGGCGCACCGCATTTGTCACCGGTGCGGGTCAAGGCGTGGGCCGTCAGGTCGCGCTCTATCTGGCACAGCATGGCGCGGGTGCGGTTGTGATCAACGATTTCCACGCAGAGCGCGCCGAAAGCGTTGCCGCAGAAGTCGAAGCGGCGGGCGCCAAGGCATTGCCGCTGGCGTTTGACGTCTCCGATTATGAAGCTGTAGGCGCGGCCTTTGACACGGCGAAAGACACCTTTGGCAGTGTGGATATTCTGGTCAACAACGCCGGCAACGCCGGTCCGACCTCGCGGCTGGATGATCTTGTGCCGTTTTGGGAATCCGATCCCGACGAATGGCGCCGCTGGATGGCGACCAATTTCGATGGCGTGCTAAACTGCACCCGCCATGCCATGCCGTTGATGGTCAAAGGCGGCTACGGGCGCATTGTCACCGTCATCTCCGACGCGGGCCGCGTCGGAGAGCCGCATCTGGCAGTGTATTCGGGGGCCAAGGCCGGTGCCGCGGGTTTCATGCGCGCCATTGCAAAGGCCAGTGGCCGGTTCGGGATCACCGCGAATTGCGTCGCTTTGGGCGGCACGAGAACGCCTGCTGTTGCGGACCTGATCCCCGACGCCGAAACCGAAAAGCGCGCGCTGTCGCAATATGTGATCCGCCGTCTTGGTGAGCCGGAAGATCCGGCCGGCATGATCTTGTTCCTGTGCTCGGACGCCGCCAGTTGGATCACCGGGCAAACTTACCCGGTGAACGGCGGGTATTCCTTTGCCTGTTAAGGCCCATTTTGGGCGGTCTCCGTTAGTCGGAGCCGCCCGCAAAGACGCTTTCATTATCGGCCCCGATCTCAGGCGGCAAACCAGAAATCTGAGATTCAAAACCGTCGAACTTCAACGGTTGCACCAAGAAGGTTTCGGTCTTGCCGCCATCATGTGCGATGGTCCGCATCAACTGGCGGGCGCGCACATGCGGGTCGTTCAGCGTTTCAACCAGCGAATTGAGCGGACCCCATGGCACGCCAGCGCCATCAAACAAATCACCCCAATCGGCGCGCGTCTTGCTGACCAAAACCGCCGCGATCTCTTCGCGCAGCGCGTCCTTTTGCGCCACGCGGTCGCGGCCCTTCAATCCGGCCAGCTCCGGCTTGCCAATCACCGCGCAGAAGGGTTTCCAGAACCAATCCTCATGCGCGATGGACAGGGTCATCAACTTACCATCCTTGCAGGTGAAAACGCCGTAAGCCGGCTCGGCGATGAACTCGCCCAATGGGGTGCCATTCGCCGCCGGAACCAAAAATGCCGTGAGCATCGACACCACCGCATCGGACATGGAGACATCGACGTAACGTCCCTGTCCCGTGCGTTGGCTCGACAGAGTGGCCGACAGGATCGCGATGGCCGCGAACAGCGCCGCGCCAACATCGGCCAGAGGCAAACCCGGCACCTGCCCCGGCTGTCCGGCGTCGGCCTGATCCGCCAGCAACCCGCCAACACCTTCGTAGCTCAGATCATGCCCTGCCCTGTCGCGATACGGCCCGTCTTGCCCGTAGCCCGATATCGACACATAAACCAGCTTTGGGTTGACCTTGCGCATATCCTCAAAACCCGCACCCAGCGCCGCGAGCTTGCCGGGGCGAAAGCCTTCGACGATGACATCGGCGGTTTCCGCAAGGGTGCGAAATTGTGCCAACCCCTCGGCGGATTTCAGATCAAGCGCCACGCTGCGCTTGCCACGGTTCAGCGCCCGAAACAGCGGCGGGAACTGCCGGGCCGGATCGCCGACGCCCGGGCGTTCAACCATGATGACCTCGGCGCCCATGTCGGACAACAACATTGTCGCATAGGGTCCGGGAAATTGTTCTGCGAGGCTGAGAATTTTCAGGCCGGCCAGGGGTGCAGTGCTCATATCGATCTCCAACTATCATTTTTTCCGCGTGCGGGTCCGCCCCATAGCAGCGCAATCCGGTGTGGAAAGCAACCAAAAATGCAAAATAAATCGTTTTATTTCAGGAGCTTAACATGACTGAAGGTCCAAAAACCCTGTCTGTGGAACGCATCGAGCGGACCGAATGGATCACCTTCCTGCGCACCGAGCAGTTGAACGCGATGTCGACACAGATGTTGCGCGAAATGACCACCGCGTTAGAGGCCGCAATTGCCGACGACGGCGTGCGTGCCATTGTCCTGACCGGATCGGGGCGAGCGTTCTGCGCCGGTGCAGACCTCAAAGAAGTCGCCGGTGCCAAACATGAACCCGGCGAGCCGGATCTGCTTGATCTCGTCGATCATACCTTTGGTTTGATGCGTCATGGCCCCAAGCCAGTGATCGCTGCCGTGAACGGGCTGGCGATGGCGGGCGGTTTGGAAATGGTGATGGCCTGCGATTTGGTCTTTGCCGCCGAAAGCGCGCAAATGGGCGATGCCCATTCCAATTTCGGCGTCTTCCCCGGCGCAGGTGGGGCGGCAATCCTGCCCGGCCGGATCGGGTTGAACCGTGCCAAATACCTGCTGTTCTCGGGTGAAAATATTTCGGCCCGTGAAATGATGGATTGGGGACTGGTGAACAAGGTCGTGCCGGACGCAGAATTGCGCGACGCCGTGCAGACCTTCACCGACCGGATCGCCGACAAAAGCCCCGCCGTGTTGCGCCGCATGAAGACGGTCGCGAACCGGTCCTTGAATGTCGACGAAGCCGCCGCCCTGTCCGAAGAAATGCTGAACCTGCGCGCACACATGCGCTCGTGGGACATGCTCGAAGGGCTGACAGCATTCACTGAAAAACGCAAACCGCAGTTTCGCGGTTACTGAATAGGAGACTGCAAAATGCAGGATATTTACGTTGTAGGCGTCGGGATGACGCAGTTCGGGAAATTTCGGGACAAGACCATCAAGGATATGACGGGCGAAGCTGTCGCCGCGGCTTTGGCTGACTCCGGCGTGGCGGCAGATCGCATTGACGGTGCGTTTTTCTCAAACGCAGTGCAAGGCCATATGGAAGGTCAGCACATGATCCGCGGCGAAATCGCGCTGCGCGAAATGGGCATTCAGGGCATTCCGGTGGTGAATGTCGAAAACGCCTGCGCCAGCGCCTCGACCGGCTTCAAGCTGGCGGTGGATTTCCTTAAGGCGGGCAATGGCGATTGCTGTTTGGCTGTCGGTGCCGAAAAGATGTATTCCGACGACCGCGCGTTGATGTTTTCCGCCTTTGACAGCGGTTGGGACGTCAGCAACGGCGAAGAAGTCGCGCAGCGGCTTGCCGATCTGGGCGCTGGTATCGAGGAACCCGAAGGGTCGAAATCGCCCAAACCCTATAGCGTGTTCATGGACGTCTATGCCGGTTTTGCACGGCTGCACATGAAGACCTTCGGCACCACGCAAGAACAGTTTGCCGCCGTTTCTGCCAAGAACCACGCGCATTCTGCTCATAACCCTTTGGCGCAATACCGCGATGCGATGACCGTCGAACAGGTTTTGAACGCGCCGCCGATCACCTACCCGCTGACTCTGCCGATGTGCGCGCCAATCTCGGACGGTGCGGCGGCGGCAATTTTGTGCACCGGCGAAGGGCTCAAACGGATGGGCCTTGATCCCGCCCGCGCGATCAAGGTCAAGGCCGCGATCCTGCGCTCGGGCACCGACCGTCCGCCCGAGGATTACAAAAACCACCTGACCCGCCTTGCCGCGCTTCAAGCCTATGAACAGGCGGGGCTTGGCCCGGAAGACATGTCGGTCGCCGAGGTGCACGACGCCACCGCCGTGGGCGAGGTGATCCAGATCGAGAACCTCGGCTTTGTCGAGTTTGGCGACGGCGGACCGGCCAGCCTGCGCGGCGAAACCAGCATCGGCGGGCGTATCCCCGTGAACCCCTCGGGCGGGCTCGAATCCAAAGGGCACCCTGTCGGGGCCACCGGAATCGGACAGGTGTTTGAGCTGGTCACGCAGCTGCGCGGCGAAGCCGGCTCGCGTCAGGTCGAAGGCGCGCAAAACGCCATTGCCGAAAACGGTGGTGGTCTGCACGGCGTCGAAGAAGCCGCCGCCTGCGTCACCATTCTAGGTCGCTGAAACAAGGAAAAGAAAAAATGGAAAATGTGATCGCTGCCGCTCAGGCAATTTACACAGACGAGCAACGCATGTTGCTGGAAAACTTTCGCAAAATGGCCGAGACGGAGTTCACTCCTCTGGCCGAGAAATACGAAAAACTCGGCCACCCCCCCGATGCGGAAACCTTGAAAGCCCTGTTCGCCAAGGTTGAGGAATTCGGGTTGATCAGTGGCCTCATCCCAGAAGAAGCCGGCGGTGCGGGCATCGACCGGATGACCTACGGCATCCTTTATGAGGAATTGGCCCGTATCTGGGCGGATCTGGCGATTGCGGTTCTGATCCAGGGCCACGCCGTGTTTGCGGTCAACCTTCTGGGCGACGCCGCGCAAAAAGAAGCCTATCTCAAGCCGCTGTTGCGCAGCGAACGCATCTGCGCCACCTGCATTTCCGAACCGGAAGTTGGCTCGAACGTGCGCGAGGTCAAGACGCGTGCGGAACGTGTGGGCGACAAGATTTTTGTCACCGGACAGAAGCTTTGGATTTCCAACGGCGCGCAATCGGATTTTGCCATCGTGGTTTGCAATCTCGATGACGGGATTTCCATGGTCATCGTCGATCGCGACAAGGGCGGCTATGAAAGCCGCGAGCTGCGCAAGCTGGGCCTTGTGGGCGCATCGACCTGCGAATTGTTCTTCGACAAGGCCGAAACCACTGCCGATCATGTTCTCGGCAACTCCGGTGGCGGTCTGTTCCAGACCTTGAAGCTGTTCGAAAGTGCGCGCGTTTTCGTCGGGTTGACCAGCATCGGGATTGGTCAGGCGGCGCTCGAATGTGCGGTGAAATATGCCCAAGAACGCGAGCAGCACGGCAAGCCCATCGGCGGGCACCAGTTGATCCAAGGCTATCTTGCCGACATGGCGACCCAACTCGACGCGGCGCGGCTGTTGTGCCAGCGTGGGTTGCAACTTCTGGATCTGGGCGTGCGCTGTGACACCCAAACCTCGATGGCGAAATGGTATGCGACGGAAATGGCGGTCGAAATCGCCGGCAAAGCGGTTCAAATCCACGGCGGCAACGGCATCACCAAAGAGTTCCCCGTTGAGCGGCACTTCCGCAATGCCAAGGTCATGCCGATCCCGGATGGCACCACCGAGATCCAAAAATTGGTTATCGGGCGAAACCTGACGGGTTTGAGCGCGTTCTAAAAAGGGCCGGTTTCCCACGGCATTGGTCACCTATCATGGCGACCAATGCCGTATGGTTCCCACCCGCGAAATCATATCGCACAGGATACGCGGCGCGGTATTAAACGAAAACGGGCGGCAAGTTTCCCTGCCGCCCGTTTCTATTCCAACTGCTGAACGCCCGTATATTTCGGGAACGGTCTCAGTTATCTTTTTGATTGATGATCAGCTCCGCATTTTCCGGCAGCTGGGCGACGACAGCCACCTCATCGGCGCGAATTCTTGCATGCAGTTTGAAAGCCTCTGCGGCGGAAGTTTCCGCATCAGACGCTGATGCGCCCTCTTCAAGGACCAGTGAAATGCGGATCATATCGCGGTCGTTCTCGCGCGTTACCACGGCCTGCGCCGCCTTGGCCCCCGGTGTGGCGATGACAACTTCCTCGACCACGCGCGGATAGACAAATATCTCGCGCACTTTAACCGCCGCGCCGACGCGCCCTTGCAACGCGGAAACGCGTTTGACGCTGCCATCTTCATTGCTTTCCAGCGCAAAGGCACTGTCGCCGGTGCCAAACCGGATCATCGGCCAGGTTGCATCGCAGGCGGTGACAACAACCTCGCCCGGCTCACCTTGGTCCACCGGCGCGCCGCTGACTGGATCGCAGATTTGCACCACGCGGTCGGGATGCACCACATAGCCTTCGCCGCCGTCCTCATAGGCCACAAGACCCAGATCGGCGGTGGCATAGGCCGCCCAGGTCGACACGCCATAATCCGCCTCAATCCGGCGGCGTTTGGCCATCCAGTCGCCCATTTCGCCGCCAAGGAAGGCGGTTTTGACCTTCCATGCGTCGCGGCCATAGGTTTCGATCACCTTGTCCGCGAGCGTCAGGAAAAACGCCGTCGAGGCACAAATCGCGGTCACGCCGGTTTCGACGATGATCTGCGCCTGAAGCTCGGTATTGCCAACGCCGCCGGGAATGACCGTGGCGCCTGCGGCCTGCGCGGCTTCATCAAACAACAGCCCCGCCGGTACGAGGTGATACATCCATGTGTTCAGGATAACGTCGCCTGCGCCGACGCCTGCGGCTTTGAACAGCAGATCAAGCCCATGCCCACCGATGCCGGAAAGCGAGGGTTCAAAAATAGGGCCGGGGGACACATAAATCCGCCCGATGTCCTTCAGGTCCGCGCCGAGAAACCCGCCAAAAGGGGGCTTTTCACGCTGAATCTTCAGGAGTTCTTCTTTTTTCATCACCGGCAGACTCGATAGATCCGCCAGCGTTTCAACGGCTGCCGGATCGAATCCGGCAGCCGCAAACCGGGTTTTTAAACCCGGTGCCTTTTCGGCCGCTGCGGCATAGGTTTGCGCGATGTCTTTGTAGATGTTTACGGACATATCTATGCCTCCTTGACCTTGTGTTGCTTAGAGCGGGCAGTCTTTGCGGAAGTTCGGTGCGCGTTTCTCGCGGTGCGACAGCACGCCTTCTTTCACGTCTTCGCCCATGAAGCCGAGCATTTCCAACGCGGTCGAAGCGTCGAAAATCGGGCCTGCCTGGCGCAGCCAGTTGTTCAGCGAATATTTGGTCCAGCGGATGGCGCTTTGCGATCCATTGGCCAGCTCAACAGCTGTATCCAAAGCGGTTTGCTGCAGCTCTTCGTCTTCGACGCACATCGAAACGAGACCGATGCGCTCTGCTTCTTCGCCAGACACCGGCTTGCAGGTCATCAGGTAGTATTTCGCTTTGGCCATCGAGGTCAGCAGCGGCCAGATGATCGCAGCAACGTCACCGGCGGCAACACCCAAGCGCGGGTGACCATCGACGATTTTGGCACGTTTGCCGGCAATCGAGATGTCCGCGAGAATAGCGACAACAAGACCCGCGCCCGCAGCCGGGCCGTTGATGGCCGAAATGATCGGCTTGTTGCAGTTGATGATGTTGTAGACGAGGTCTTTGGCCTCTTTCCACGTTTTCATGATCTCATGCGAGTTGCCGATCATGTTTTCGATCAGGCTGAAATCGCCGCCTGCGGAGAAGGCTTTGCCCGCACCGGTTACGATCACCGCGTTGATATCGGGGTCGCGGTCGATGTCGATCCACATATCGGTCATCTGGGTGTGGGTTTCCGCGTCAACGGAATTGAACGACTCTGGCCGGTCGAACGTGATGCGCAAAACGCGATCCGCCGGGTAGTCGAACTTCATCTTGTGGTACTTTGCATAGCGATCAGACATATCTTACTTCCTCTATCAGATGTCAGTGCGGGTTTAACCAGGCAATCCGAGGACGGCCTTGGAAAGGATGTTGCGCTGGATCTCGTTGGATCCACCGTAGATCGTTGTTGGGCGGGCCTTGTAAAAGCTCGCCAAGACATCAACGTTGACATTGCCGACCTGAAGCGGGCCGATGGTGCCGCCATCAGGGCCAGCCGCCTCGATCATCAATTCGGTGATGCGTTGGAAACACTCGGTCACCCAAATCTTGAGCATCGAGACATCCGCGCCGAGGGTTTCGCCCCGTTTGAGTTGGTCCGCAAAACGGCCATAGAGCGCAGCGTGATCCTCAACGTCGAGAGCGGCCTGCGCGAAACGGTCGCGGAACACCGGATCGTCAAAGGCACCGCGGCCACGGGCAAAGCTTTCAAGCTGCCCGAGCGCGTTCTGCGCCAAGCTGGGCGAGCCGATGAAGATACGCTCAAAGCTCAACAGCGCCTTGGCCATGGTCCAGCCTTTGTTCAGCTCGCCAACAAGGTTGTCCTTCGGCGTGCGGGCGTTGTCAAAGAACACCTCGCAGAATTCCGTTTCGCCCGACAATGTGGTGATCGTGCGCACTTCGACGCCCGGTTGATCCATCGGTGCCAGCAGGAAGCTGATCCCTTGCTGTTTCTTCGGGGCATCCGGATCGGTGCGCACCAACATGAAGATATGCGTGGCGTCATGCGCCATCGTGGTCCAGATTTTCTGGCCGTTGATGACAAACTCGTCGCCCTCAATGTCTGCGCGGGTGCGCAGATTGGCCAGATCAGAGCCGGCACCGGGTTCGGAATAGCCTTGGCACCAGATGTCTTCGCAGCTCAGGATACGCGGAAGCCAATAATCTTTTTGCTCTTGCGTGCCGAATTTGATGATCAGCGGGCCAACCATTTGAATGCCCATGTCGCGGCCACGGTTCACGCCCCAACGCTGCTGTTCTTCGTAGAAAATCAACAGCTTAGCGGCGTTCAGGCCCATGCCACCAAATTCCGCAGGCCACGCAGGCGCAACCCAGCCTTTGGCGTGGAGCTTGACATGCCAATGCTCGATCTCGGCAAATTTCGGACGGTGCGGCAGATGGCGCAACTCTTCGGGATATTCCGCTTCGAAGAACCCACGCACTTCCTTGCGGAACTCCGCGTCGCTCATTGCGTTCCAATCAGTCATTGTGCTGCCCCTTCTTCTTCGCGCGCATCGAACCACATCCGCCGGTGATAGGCGTCATCGCCCAACCAAGCCGACAGCACCAGCGCCCGGTTCAGGTAAAGTCCGATATCGAACTCGTCGGTATAACCGACCGCCCCGTGCAACTGGATGGAATCGCGGGTGATTTTTTTCGCGGCACTCACGGCCCGCGCCTTGGCACGGCTGGCGAGACGCGCGCGGATCTTTGGATCGGCTTCGCTGTCCATTTGCGCCAGGGCTTCGCGAACGCCCGCTTGGGCGACTTCGCGCATCACATGCAAGTCCACCGCGCGGTGTTGGATAACCTGAAACGACCCGATCGGTTTGTCGAATTGTTCGCGGGTCTTGATGTAATCCAAGGTGATTTCAAAGGCGCGATCGCTGAGCCCGACGAGCTCGGCGGCGGCAAGAGCCGTGGCATCGCTGACCGCATCGGCAAGGGCGTCCTGCACCGCGGCACCATCTGCAAGCTGCTCTGCTGGCGTGCCCGAGAACGAAAGCTCGCCCATCGCGCTGCCATCGGCCTGTGGGCTTTTTTCCACGGACAATCCGCTTGCTTTGGCCTCTGCCAGAACCAGAACCGGCCCGGCGTCGCTGTCGGCCACAACCAGAAAACCATCGGCTCCGTCGGCGCCAACCACCCAAGCCTTGCTGCCGGTCAGCTTTCCGTCAGCGTAGCGGCAGGTCGCCTCAGCGGGACCGCCATTCGGCCCGCGTTCTTGCCATGCAACGGCCAGAACGGTGGTCCCGCCGACAAGTTGTTCCATCTTGGCATGATCGGGGCAAAGCCGGCGCAAAAGGCCAAGGCTCAACCCGACGGTCACCACCACCGGTTCCGGCGCGATCACACGGCCGACTTCCTCGGCGATGACACCACCGGCCGCCAGCCCCATGCCAAGCCCGCCATTGTCTTCGGGAACGGTCACGCCGAAAACGCCGGCCTCGGCCAGTTCACGGATCATATCCGCGTCCCATCCGCCATCGGCATCGCGTAATTTTCTGGATCTTCCGCTGCCGCCGGCGCGCTCAAACAGGGTGCGCGCGCTCTCACGCAGCATGCGAAGGTCTTCTTGGTCGCTGGAAAGCATATCAGTCTGTGTCATGTTTGTTTTCGCTGGATCATAACGGGCGTGTCGGTTGTAAAAACGACCTCGCCCTTGGGGTTTTTGGCGCTCAGCGTATAGTGCAAAACGCCGCGGTCAGGCTTGCTTTTTGACGGTGTCACCGAATTAATTTTCATTTCGACTTCAAGAGGTTCATCCGGCCGAACCGGCCGCAGCCAGCGCAGATTGTCGAAGCCCATGCCGCCAATATTGGCAACATCGATCATAAATTCCGTCATGATGGGCTTGAAGACCTCAAGCATGGTCTGAAAACCCGAAGCGATCAAACTGCCATGAATGGTGGCGGCGTAATCTTCATCGGTGTGCAGCCGCTGCGGGTCCCACTCATGGGCGAAGGCTTTGATCGCCTCTGCGCTCATCGGGTTGCTGGTAAAGTGAAAAACCTGACCTGCGGAAAAGTCATCAAGATACTTCAAGATGTCCCCTCCTTCGAGAAACCGGCATCATAGCCGCTGGAATCCTTGGCGATGCGCACGCGGTTGAACTCTTCCAGTTTCGGGTAGGTTTCTTTGAAGGCGATCAGAAACTCTTCCATCGGCGCATCGAAATACAGGCCCCGGTCGTTCACATATTCCATGTGCCGGTGGTCCTGTTCGTCGAACTCGTGGAACAAGGCATCATGATACCCGTCAAAGACCAATGGCTTGACCCCGAACCGTTCACAAAGCTCCATGTTGAAGGCAGGCGTGACTTTGTAGGTTTCATCACCCAACCACAATTGAACGTAGCCGTGATAGATAAACAGATCGGTTTCCATCAGCTCTTGCAGCTTGGGCGTGTTCAGGTGGTTGCGCACATCCGCAAACCCCAAAGCGGCGGGAATACCAACCGCCCGCAAACAGGCGGCAAGGAGAATGGCCTTGGGCACGCAAAACGCGGCTTCGGCTCCGGCAATGCGGCTGGCGCGATAAGAATCCTCATCCAGCGCAAAACAATAGGGATCATAACGGATATCGTCGCGCACCGCCTCAAACAGGCGAATCGCCTTGTCTCGATCGGAGGCATCCGCAGGAAGCTCGCGCAATGCGGACGACACGAAACCTTGCACTTCAAGGCTGTCGCTCTCGACGTAATGCGACGGCATGACATAGCGTTCCGCTTCTGCCGGCAGGTCATCTTTCGACTGTACCATTATTTCCTCCCTCGTTTTCTAACAAGTGTTAGATTAATGACTGAAAACCTGCCCGTCAACGAGATTCATTCTCTGTCGCGCAAATCCGCGCCAAAGCGGACATTGTCCTCTCCCAAAGTGGCCGCGCGTCCGGCAGAACCTGCGGGCGAACGGAATTCCGGCGCGATGGGCAAAGGAAGGGCTGGCACCTCCTGACCGGCAATGTTCAACGTCCGGTCGAACACGCCGCGCGCGGTGAAATGCGGATCCCGCGCCGCTTCGGCAGGGGTTTTCACCACGGAACAACAACAATCAGCAGCAATCAGCAATGGCTCCCAATGCGTGGACGGCTGGCTTCCCAGGCGGCGCGCAACCTCTGCCGCACAGGCGTCCGGGTCGCTCCAATCATCGCGCAGCGCTTCCGGTTGGCCGATAACATCGCAAAAAGCTTGCCAAAATTTCTCTTCCACCGCGCCGACGGCAATCTGCCGACCATCGGACGCCGAATAAAGCCGGTAACGCGCAAGCCCACCGGTCAAACGGGCGGATGCACTGCCAATGTCCTGTCCGGCAATCACGCCTTGCGCATGCGCCCAATAGGCAAAGGCAAACGCGCCCTCGGACATCGCAATATCGAGGTGAACCCCTTCGTTGGTCTGTTTCCGCGCCATCAAAGCAAGCAAGATATTGACGACCGCAGGATAGGTGCCGCCGCCGACATCCGCGACCAACCCGAAGGGCGCGGTGGGCTGATCCACCGGCCCACGGCTCAGCGACAAAACGCCCGCATCGCCGACATAATTCATGTCGTGACCCGCCGATTTGGCCTTTGGTCCGGTCTGACCATATCCGGTGATCGAACAATAGATGATTCGCGGATTGATCGCGCGCACCGCCTCATATCCGAACCCGAGCCGATCCATCACGCCGGGGCGGAATTGCTCAACCACAACGTCGGCCTTCTCAAGCAAGGGACGCAGAATCGCGCGCGCGTCCTCGGACTTCAGATCGATGGCCACCGATTTTTTGCCGTGGTTCAAAACGGCAAAACCAATGCTTTCGCCGTCGATCTTCGGAGAGGTGTGTCGCGCGTCCTCGCCTGTCACGGGACGCTCGACCTTGATCACCTCCGCCCCGGCCTCGGCGAGCATAAGCGTCGCCATCGGGCCGGGGAGAAGGGTGCTGAAATCCAGCACGAGGATGTCCTTAAGAGGCTGTGACATCCCCTTAACTTACGCGAATCGCGCGGCGCCGTTGTTCAACACCAACACATCGCGTTCCGGGATCGACGCACGGAACCGTGCCTCGCCATCCTCTTCCCAAATCTCGAACCGCACGGTTTCGCCCGGATAGACCGGTGCCGAGAACCGCACGTCCAGACCGACAAGCCGGGACGCATCATAATCAAGCGAGGACTTCAAAATCGCACGTGCCGCAAGGCCATAAGTCGCCAGACCATGCAGGATCGGGCGATCAAATCCGACCGAACGGGCAACATCGGGATCCGCGTGCAGCGGGTTATAGTCACCGCTCAAACGGTAGATAAGCGCCTGACGCGGCAGGGTTTCGATATCGCAAACATGATCGGGCGCACGATCCGGCAATGCCGCAGGAGCAGGGCCGGCCTTGTTCTCGCCGCCAAACCCGCCATCGCCGCGGCAAAACGCCGACATCGCCACGCGCGCCAGCTTGTCGCCGGTGTCTGCATCAATGATATCGCGGCTTTGGTAGATCACCGCGCCTTTGCCTTCGCCCTTATCGGAGATGAAGTCGATCTTGGTCCGGCCGATAATCCGGCCCTTTGTTGGCAGCGGCTTGTAGATATCCAGCCACTGCTCACCATGCAGCACTTTTTGCCAATTCACGCCGGTTTTGGGATCGCGCAGCCAAAAGCCGGGATATCCCATCGTCACCGCCATCGACGGAACCGCCTTCAGGCCGTCCTCATAAACATAGGCCAGTTCCTTTTTGTCGGTTGGGTCTTCGCCAAACCCCAATCCGAGCGCGTATAGGATGGTATCGCGCTCTGTCAGCGTCTGATCGATCTCTGCGAAGTCCCAATTCGAAAGTTCTTCGAAATCCAATGGCATAATCTTTCCTCCCTTGATTACATTCAGAGTGTATTTTGTGACCCCAAAATGGCCGTGACCTGGCTCGACAACACGCCGCCGTTGCCATGGGCCAATGCCAGATCGACATCCTTCAACTGCATACCGGGCGCATCGCCACGGATTTGGCGCGCGGCCTCGATCACGGTGAAAATGCCGTACATGCCCGGATGCACACAAGACAGCCCGCCGCCATTTGTGTTCACCGGCAAAACCCCGCCCGGCGCAATGCGTCCGCCTTCGACAAAGGCGCCGCCCTCGCCCTTGGCGCAGAAGCCGAGATCTTCGAGGAACAAAATTGTGTTGATGGTGAAGGCGTCGTAGAGTTCCACCGCCTGAATGTCGCTGCGTGATACGCCCGCCGCCTCAAAGGCACGCTGACCCGACTCGCGCGCGGCCGTCACTGTGAAATCCTTCATTTGTGATATTTGCCGGTGCGAACTTGCCGCCGCACTGCCCAACACATAGACGGGCGCCTTGGGGAAATCCTTGGCGCGGTCGGACCGCACCATGACGATCGCGCCGCCGCCATCGGTTACCAGACAGCAATCGCGCACCGTCAACGGATCCCCGACCATACGCGCGCCCAACACGTCTTCACGGGTCAATGGACCGCGCTCGAACGCTTCGGGATTGTGCTGTGCCCAGGCACGCGCCGAAACCGCCACATCGGCCAATTGCTCGCGGGTGGTGCCATATTCATGCATGTGCCGTGCCGCCGCCATCGCATAGGCAGAAATCGGATAGCGCGGATTATACGGTGCCTCATAGGCCGGCGGGCGCGAGGCCGTCACCAGTTTCCCCGACGCCGTGCGTTGGTTCGACCCATACACGATCAGCGCGACATCACACAAACCGGCCTCAAGCGCCATGCTCGCAGATGTCAGGTAGTTCACGAAAGACGACCCGCCCAGCATGGTGCCGTCGATAAAGCGCGGCTGAATACCCAGATATTCCGCCGCCATAAGGGCCGGCATGCTGTCTTCCATCATGGTGCAGAACAGCCCGTCAACGTCGGACAGCTTCAGCCCGGCATCGCCAAGCGCCGCAAGCGCCGATTGCGCCATGACATCATAGGCCGTCAGACCATGTGCCTCGCCAAACCCGGCGTGTCCGGTGCCCACAATGGCAGTTTTTCCTCGAAGATCATTGGTCATGGGTTATTCCTCCACCGGCTTGAAAAGTACGACCGGCGCCCCGTCGGCCTCGCCCACAAAGGCGGTCACGTCCATGTCGATGGCAACGTCGCCGGGGGCGATCCCCTCGACCCGGCTCATCATGCGAACACCTTCCTCCAGCTCGACCATACATATGTTATAGTCGCCGCCGCGTTCGGGCTTGCGACGCACCACAGTGGTGGTGTGAACCCGGCCTTTGCCGCTGGCGGGTGTCCACGAAATCGCGCTGCTATGGCAATGTGGGCACATAACCCGTGGAAAGAAGTGAAACGCGCCGCAGTCATCACACTTGGGCAACAGAATTTCGTTATTGGCGAGTGCACGCTGAAAAACGTGGTCTGGTCCTGTGGTGTTCTGCACCTGCGGTCTCCTTCAAATGATCCGGTAGCTAGCTAACCGTGTTGATAAAATTTCTAACAGATGTTAGAATTAGTCAAGCCCTTAGGATCAATTGCGAGAAACTCATGTCAGGTTCACATTCATCTGCCCTTGCGGGCAAACTCGTTGTCGCGCTCGAACAGGCGGTCGCCGCCCCCTTCTGCTCGTCGCGTTTGGCCGATGCCGGTGCGCGGGTCATCAAGGTCGAGCGCAAGGGCGCCGGTGATTTTGCCCGCGCCTATGACACCGCAGTGAACGGCGAAAGCGCCTATTTCACATGGCTGAACCGGGGCAAGGAATCGATCGCCTTGGACATCAAGGACGCCGAAGACCGCGAAATCCTGTTGAAGATGTTGGAACATGCCGATGTCTTCATTCAAAACCTGCTGCCGGGTGCTCTGGCGAAGATCGGGCTCGATTCGGCCACCTTGCGGGAAAAATTTCCGCGTCTCGTGACCTGTGATATCACCGGATACGGCGAAGATGGCCCGATGAAAAACGCCAAAGCCTATGACCTGCTGGTGCAGTGTGAAAGCGGATTGGCCTCGGTAACCGGCACACCGGACGGGCCCGGGCGAGTTGGCGTTTCGGTCTGCGATATTGCCACCGGTATGACAGCCCACGCAGGCATCTGCGAAGCTTTGGTCGGCCGTGACCAGACCGGCAAAGGCAGCGGTGTTTCAGTGGCAATGTTCGACGTGATGGCCGACTGGATGGCGGTGCCCCTGCTCTATCACGACTATCTTGGCAAGGAGACACCGCGTGTTGGATTGAACCACACGGTGATCTGCCCCTATGGCGCCTATGAATGCGGCGACGGTGAACAGGTCGTCGTTGCCGTGCAACATTCCGGCGAATGGGATCGGTTCTGCACGCATATCCTCGGCAACGCGGACCTTGCGACCGATCCACGGTTCCATGACAACACCTCGCGCCTGAACAATAAGATCGCGCTCGAAAAAATCATCAAGGCCGAGTTCGCGTCACATGACCGCGCCGCAATGCTCGAACGGCTGAACGCCGCAGGGATCGCATCCGGAGCCGTGAACGATGTGGCCTCCCTATCGGGCCACCCGCAGCTCGACAGGTCCACGATTGGCACCCCCTCCGGCGAAATCAATGTCCCGACGCCGCCGATCCGGCGCAACAGCGGCGCACCCACATTAGGCCCCTCGCCGGCCTTCGACGCCGACGGCACGGCAATTCGTGCCGAATTCGGACCCCGGTCATAACCGAGCATAATACAGGACACGCGCACATATGACATCCGCACAGAAACCTGCGATCCTTGATGGCGTCAGGGTCATCGATCTAACGTCAGTGGTATTCGGCCCGTTGGCCACGCAAATGCTCGGTGATCTCGGTGCCGATGTCATCAAAGTCGAAGGCCCGGACGGCGATCTTTTGCGTCAAGTCCAACCCTCCCGCAACAAGTTGATGGGAGCGGCCTTTCTCGGTGCCAACCGCAATAAGCGCAGTGTTGTGCTCGACCTGAAAACCCAAGCCGATCGCGACCGGCTACAAAAGCTGCTGGCCGAAGCCGATGTGATGATTTCAAGCATCCGGCCCGCAGCGCTTGCGCGGCTGTCGCTCGACCCTGACAGCTTGCGAAGCGCCAATCCGAACCTGATCACGGTCTCCGCGACCGGCTACGGTCAAGATGGACCCTATGCCGCCAAGCCCGCCTTTGACGACATCGTTCAATCGGTTTCGGGTTTGGCGAGCCTCGCAACCCTACGCGACCCCGACGCCGCGCCCGAATATGCCCCCACAATCCTCGCCGATAAGCTTGGCGGGGTGACCGCCGCCTACGCCATTATGGCCGCGCTATTCCACCGCGAACGCACAGGCGAAGCCCAACATGTCGAGGTGCCGATGTTTGAAACGCTGGCATCCTTCCTGCTGGCTGAACATATGGATGGTGCAACATTCGAAGAAAAACCGCAGGATTTCGGCTATGCACGTATGCTGGTGCCGCACCGCCGTCCGGTGCAGACCGCAGATGGCTATATTACGCTTCTCCCCTACACCAACATGCAATGGGCGCGTTTTTTCAAAGCCGTCGGACGCGATGACATGCTCGACCACCCTTGGGTCACAGATATGGATGTCCGCAGCCGCAACATTGGAGCGGTCTATGATATGGTGGCGCAACTTGCGCTGACACGGACTACCGATGACTGGCTCGCGATGATGGAGGACGCCGATATTCCCGCCATGCCGGTGCGCAATCTGGCGGATCTGCCGAGCGACCCGCATCTTGCGGCCACCGGTTTCTTTCAGCAAGTCGATCACCCGACCGAAGGGGCGATCTGGACAACGCAGCCGCCGGTACGATTCTCGGCAACCCCGGCGCGTCATGATTATCGCCCCGCCCCCCGCCTTGGAGAGCACAGCGACGAGATTTTGGGACCGGATAAGGCCTAACCCCACCCGGTCCCGAACCGATCAGATATCCATCGACCGGGCGATCAATTCTTTCATGATCTCGTTGGTGCCGCCATAGATCATCTGCACCCGGCTGTCGGCATAAAGACGCGCGATCGGATATTCCATCATGAAGCCGTAACCGCCGTGCAGTTGCAGGCATTCATGCATGACCTCGTTCTGGGTCTGACTGCCCCACCATTTCGCCATGGACGCTGTGGCCGCATCCAGTTCGCCGGCCTCAAGCCGCGCAATGCCGTCATTGACAAAACTACGCAGCAATTCGGCCTTGGTCTTGCATTCGGCCAATTTGAACCGGGTGTTCTGGAAATCCATGATCCGGCTGCCGAAGGCTTTGCGGTCCTGAACGTATTTCACGGTTTCGTCGATGGCGAAGTCAATAAAGCCAAGCGCCGTGATGCCGATCATCAACCGCTCCCATGGCAGTTGCTTCATCAACTGATAAAACCCCTGCCCTTCTTCGGCGCCAAGCAGGTTTGAGGTCGGCACGCGCACATCCTCAAAGAACAGCTCTGCCGTGTCCGAACCCTTCATGCCCAATTTCTTGAGGTTACGTCCGCGGCGGAACCCTTCGGCGCCTTCGGTTTCCAGAACGATCAGCGAAACACCCTTGGCACCGGCGCCGCGATCCGTTTTGGCCACGACCACGATGAGATCGGCGGCATGTCCATTGGTGATGAAAATCTTCGAGCCGTTGATTTTGTAGTGATTGCCGTCTTTTTCCGCGTGGGTTTGCACGTTTTGAAGGTCGGACCCCGTTCCCGGTTCGGTCATGGCAATCGCGGCAACGTTCTCGCCGCTGATCAACTTCGGCAACCATTTTTTCTTCTGCTCTTCGCTGCCATAGGCGTTGATGTAATGGATCACGATGGTCTGAATGCCATAGCCCCAACCGGTGTCACCGGTGCGGCCCTGTTCATAGACGGTGATCGCATCGAACCCGATGCCGCCACCAAACCCGCCGTACTCTTCGTCAATGGATCCGCCCATGACGCCCTGTTCGCCAACAGTCGTCCAGAAATCACGATCGACGATGCCTTGCTCTGCCCATTTATCAATGTTCGGAGCCATTTCAGCATCAAAAAGCTTGCGGGTGCTGTCCGCGAACATCTTGTGTTCACCGGTCGCCCAATTTGGGGAGTTCTTAATCAAAGACATGTTGTTTTCCTACCGAACATTACGAGAATTAGAAAAAATCTAACAACTGTTTTGTTTTTTGACAACGATCCATACCGTAAGCGGTGCGCCGGTCACACGGGCTTGGCGTAGTTCCAGGGCAGCAACTCTTTGATGTCCGATTGTTTGTGCCCGCCAGCAATGGCTGTCAGG